>JAEKLZ010000278.1 GCA_019508225.1 Inquilinus limosus
ACCGTGTCGCTGCCGTCGCCCGGCACCCACAGGAAAGTGTCGTCCCCCGTTCCCAGCAGCGCCGTGTCGTCGCCCTGGCCGCCGGCGACAATGTCGTTGCCGCCGGCGGAGGAGATCACGTCGGCCTCGTTCGAGGGCCGTGGCTGGCCGGAGGATGTCACGGTGGCCGACACGAAGCCGGGGGTGATGGTCTCGGCGGCGTCGGTGCCGGTGAAGACGGACATGAAATTCCCCATCCGAAAGGAGAGGGCCGGAGGGCGGACCTCCCGATCAATCGCCTGCAGCCGAAATCGCGTACCTGGCGATCATTCAGGGTAGCATGAATTCAAGGCGAATGCCGCGGAGCGGCACCGAGCGCCCGGGCTGAGACCGGACGCCCGGTGCCGGCGGCTACAGCACGAAATCCACGGCGGCCAGGACGATGTGGCCGGTGAGCGTGATGTGGAAGTCGGACGTGCCGTTGCCGTCGACGTCGCCGGCGATGGTGGTGTCGGCGCCGTTGAAGGCGAAGCGCAACTCACCGGCATGGTGGGTGAACAGGCCGGTGCCAATGAAGGTGAAGGCCTGGTTGCCCGCCGCGCCGGTGTTGGCGTCGATCACCGACAGGTCGATCCTGTCGCCCTGGGCGTGGCTGAAATCGGTGATCCTGTCGGCCTTCGGCCCGACCACGCTGTCCGACGCCAGGTTGAACTGGAACCGGTCGGCCCCGGCGCCGCCGATGAAGATGTCGGTGCCGGCGCTGCCGACCAGCTTGTCGCTTCCGGCTCCGCCCGACAGCGTCAGGCTGATCCTGCCCGCCGCCACCGCGGCGGCGTTGATCACGTCGTCGCCGGCGCCGGCATCGATCACCAGCAGGTCGCCCGCTTCCGAATGCTGAATCGCGACCGTGGCCTGCAGGCCGCCGATGCCGATCGAATCGGCGGAGGAGGAGAGCGAGATCTTGTCGATGCCGGCGGTTCCTTCGACGGTCACCGAATCGGTCGCGCCGTCGCCCGCCGCCGGGGTGGTCCCCGCCAGGTCGATGCCGACGCGGATGGTGTCGGTCCCGGTCAGGTCGTGCACCGTGACCTTGTCGGCCCCGCCGAGGGCGGTGAACTGGATGCGCTCGACATCGTTCATGTCCATGTTCACGGCGGCGACGTCGCGGAAGAAGGTCGTCCGCCCGTGATTGGCCGAGATGTCGATGGTCTCGGCGACGCCGGCCCCCAGGAAGGCCAGGCTGTCGGTGCCGGGGCCGCCCTCGATCGTGTCGCTGCCGTCGCCCGGTGCCCAGGCGAAGGTGTCGTCGCCGGAGCCCAGGAAGGCGGTGTCGTCGCCTTTGGCGCCGATCACGAGATCGTTGCCAGCGCCGCCCAGCAGCAGGTCGGCGCTGGCGCTGCCGATCAGCGTATCGTTGCCCTCGCCGCCATCGAGGACCAGGACCATCGACACCGGCAGCAGGCTGGCGTCGAGCCGGTCGTTGCCACCAAGCCCGTTGATCAGCAGGTGGTCGCCCCCGTCGAAATGCTCGATCGTGGTCTCCGCCGCCAGCCCGGCCACATGCACGATCGAGGCCGTGCCGGCGCCCGTCTGCGTCAGCTTGATCACGTCGGCGGCGCCGGCGGCGGCACCGTTGACGATCACCGTGTCCTCGGCGCCGTCGGCGGCGGTGCCGTCATGCACCCCGGCCAGGTCGATCTCGACATGCTTCACCGCCGTGCCGGCCAGGTTATTGATCGTGACCAGGTCCGACCCGCCCAGCGCCTCGAACTCGATGGTCTCGACATTGGTCAGGGTCATCTGGACGGAGGCGATGTCGCGGAAGAAGATCGCCTTGCCGGCATTGGCGAAGATCTGGATGTTCTCGTCGGCATTGGCGCCGTCGAAGTCGAGCGTGTCGAGGCCTGCACCGCCGTCGATCGTGTCGCTGCCGTCGCCCGGGACCCAGCCGAACACGTCGTTGCCGTCGCCCAGGAAAGCCGTGTCGTCGCCCTTGTTGCCGTTCACCTCATCGTCGCCGCCCAAGGCGTTGATGGTGTCGACGCCGTCCGTGCCCTCGATATGGTCGATACCAGGAGTGCCGTTGATGATGGCCATGGATCGCTCCCCTTCTCTGCAGGGCGGCCGGCGGCCGCCGCTCGGTTGTCTTGCAGGGCCAAGATGACCGAGGCTCGGGGAGGTTGGGTGTTACCGAGGTCACGCCGACGACCGGTTCCGCATGAGTCCCGCCGCCGGATATGCTCCAATCACCGGATCCGAACGCAGGAGTCGCGACCATGCTGAAGCGGATCGAGGCCGGGGTGCTGGACGTCGCCTATGAGGAGAGCGGCGACCCGTCGGGCTGGCCGGCGGTGCTGCTGCACGGCTTTCCGTATGACATCCACAGCTATGACGAGGTGGCGCCCCGCCTGGCCGCGCAGGGCGCCCGGGTGATCGTGCCCTGGCTGCGCGGCTACGGCCCGACCCGGTTCCTGTCGGCAGACACGCCGCGGTCGGGCGAGCAGGCGGCGCTGGGGCACGACCTGCTGGCGCTGCTGGACGCGCTGCAGATCGAATCGGCAGTGCTGGGCGGCTATGACTGGGGCGGCCGCGCCGCCTGCATCGTCGCGGCGTTGTGGCCGGAGCGGGCGCGGGGGCTGGTTTCGGTCAACGGCTACAACATCCAGGACATCGCCCGGTCGGGCGAGCCGGCGTCACCCGAGGCCGAGCTGCGCTACTGGTACCAGTACTACTTCCATGGCGAGCGCGGCCGGCGGGGGCTGGAGCGCAACCGGCGCGAGCTGTGCCACCTGCTGTGGCGGCTGTGGTCGCCGGAATGGCGCTTCGACGACGCCACCTATGAGCGCAGCGCCGAATCCTTCGACAATCCCGACTTCGTCGAGGTCGTGATCCAGTCCTATCGCCACCGCTACGCTTTGGCCGAGGGCGACCCGGCGGTGGCGGAGGTGGAGCGCCGGCTGGCGGCGCAGCCGCCGATCACGGTGCCGGCGATCACGCTGGACGGCGATGCCGACGGGGTGATGGCGCCCGGCGGCACCGCCCATCACGCCAGCCGCTTCACCGGCTGGCATGAGCACCGGGTGGTGGCCCCGGGGATCGGCCACAACCTGCCGCAGGAGGCGCCGGAAGCCTTCGCCGACGCGATGCTGACGGTGAAGGGCTGGGCTTAGGACGCTGTTGGAGAAAGACGTTCTGTTTGCGTTGCCTCTCCCGCCTGGCGGGAGAGGTCGGGCGTCCGCAGGACGACCGGGTGAGGGTTGGCTCAGGCCTCGACAAAGAACCCTCACCCGGAGCCGCTTCGCGTCTCCGACCTCTCCCGTAAACGGGAGAGGCTACGCGTCAGCTCTCGGTCTTCGATCCCTGCTCAGCGCCCCCCGTACTGGGCATCATGCAGCCGCCGGTAGAGGCCGCCGGCGGCGACCAGGTCGCGGTGGCGGCCCTGCTCGGCGATGCCGTTGGTGTCGACCACGACGATCCGGTCGGCGTCCTGGATGGTGGCCAGGCGATGGGCGATCACCAGCGTGGTGCGGCCCTGCGACAGCTCGGCCAGCGACTGCTGGATCGCCCGCTCGGTCTCCGTGTCCAGGGCCGAGGTGGCCTCGTCCAGGATCAGGATCGGCGGGTTCTTCAGGAACATCCGGGCGATCGCCAGGCGCTGCTTCTGCCCGCCCGACAGCTTCACCCCGCGCTCGCCGATCACGGTGTCCAGCCCGTCCGGCAGCCCGGCGACGACACCCTCGAGCCGGGCGCGCCGCGCCGCCTCCATGATCTCGGCCTCGGTCGCGCCCAGCCTGCCATAGGCGATGTTCTCGCGGATGGTGCCGGCGAACAGGAACACGTCCTGCTGCACCACGCCGATCTGCCGGCGCAGCGAGGTCATGGTCATGTCGCGGATGTCGATGCCGTCGACGGTGATGCGGCCGCCCTGGACCTCGTAGAAGCGCGGCAGCAGCGAGCAGATCGTGGTCTTGCCGGCGCCCGAGGGGCCAACGAAGGCGATGGTCTCGCCGGCCCGGATCGCGAGATCGATGCCGCGCAGCACCGGCGTGCCGTCACCGTAGCCGAAGCTGACGCCCTCGTAGCGGATGTCGCCCTTCAGCACCGGCACGTCGATCGCGCCCGGCCGGTCGACGATGTCCGGCTCGGTGTCCAGCAGCTCGGTGTAGCGGCGGAAGCCGGCGATGCCCTTGGGGTAGGTCTCGATCACCGAGTTGATCTTGTCGATCGGGCGGAAGAACACGTTGACCAGCAGCAGGAAGCCGACGAAGCCGCCCTCGCTGAGCCGGCCGGTCAGCACGAAATAGGCGCCGGCGATCATCACCACCATCTGGATCAGCCGCATGCTGAGATAGCTGAGCGAGGTGCTGGCCGCCATGATCCGGTAGGCGTCGAGCTTGGTCCGCCGGTAGTTCTGGTTGTCGTCGGCGAACAGCCGCCGCTCGTGCTCCTCATTGGCGAAGGCCTGGACCACGCGGATGCCGCCGACATTCTCCTCGATCCGCACGTTGAAGTTGCCGACCCGGCCGTACAGGGCCTGCCAGTTGCGGGTCATGCGGCCGCCGTAGCGGCTGGTCAGCCAGGCGGTCAGCGGCACGATCGCCGCGGTGATCAGCGCCAGCTCGGCATTGACCGTCAGCATCAGCGCGAAGGCGCCGATGAAGGTCATGACCGCGATGAACAGGTCTTCCGGCCCGTGATGCGCGACCTCGCCGATCTCCTCCAGATCCTTGGTCAGCCGGCCGACCAGATGGCCGGTCTTCTGGTTGTCGAAGAAGGAGAAGGACAGCTTCTGCAGATGGTCGAAGGCCTTGCGCCGCATCTCCGTCTCGATGTTGATGCCCAGCATGTGGCCCCAATAGGTCACCACCGCCATCAGGCCGGTGTTGGACACGTAGATGACCAGCAGGCCGGCGGCGGCGAGCAGGATCAGCGCCCAGTCGCCGCTCGGCATCAGGCTGTCGATGAAGAGTTTGACCGCGATCGGGAAGCAGAGCTCGAGCAGGCCGGAGACGATGGCGCAGCAGAAATCGAGCAGGAACAGCCCGCGATGCGGACGGTAGTAGGCGAAGAAGCGTCTCAGCATCGGTCGTCTCGATTCAGCCGCCGGACTGCCACACCCGGATCGAGTCGACCGGGTGCAGCAGCATCAGCACGTTCAGGGTCAGGTTGTCGTGGATCAGCCACCCGGTGAACAGCTCGAAGAAGATGGCCAGCAGCACCGTCAACCACACCGGCGCCCGCGCGGCGAAGAAGAAGCCCAGCGTCATGAAGGCGATGTCGGAGACCGAGTTGATGACGCTGTCGCCGGTGTAGCCGAGCGCGATCGTCGCCTCGCGGTAGCGGTCGATGATCATCGGGCTGTTCTCGGCGATCTCCCACGCCGCCTCGATGGCGATGGCGATCAGCGCCCGGGCGCCCAGCGGCAGGCGCCGGGCGAACAGCCAGGTCAGCCCGAAGAACAGGAAGCCATGGATGATATGCGACGGCGTGTACCAGTCGGCGATGTGCTGGGAGTTGTCCGCGCTGAGCACGTCGGAGGTCCACAGCTTGACCGTGCCGCAGGTGCAGATCGGCACCCGGCCCATCGCCAGCAAAATCGCCGCCGTCGCCGCCACCAGGCCGAGGCCGAGCAGGAGATAGACACCCGACGACAGCCGGCCCGGCCGTGCAGCCCTGAAGGATCTGTTCACCATGGGCGCAGTCCTAGCACGGCCGGAGGGCTGCGAAGCATTCACAGACGGCGGGACGACGCGCCGCTTTCGGCATGGCAGGACAATCAGAGATAGGGCGAGGCCAGCCACACCGTCCGGTTGCGCAGCCGGGTCAGCAACGGCCGGGCCCGCAGCGTCGCCAGCGTTTCCGGCCAGGCCGAGGCGATGCGCTGGCGGATCGCGGCGTCGACCTCGCCGGCCACGCCGCGGTCGTAGATCTCGACATCCAGCTCGAAATTGAGCCGCAGGCTGCGTGAATCGAGATTGGAGGAGCCGATCAGCGCCCAGGCGCCGTCCACCGCCATCAGCTTGGAATGATCGAACGGCCCGGTCGCCCGCCACACCCGGCAGCCGGGCCGCAGCACCTGGTCGAGCTGCGCCGTCATCGCCGCGTCGACCAGCGCCAGGTTGTTCCGGCTGGGGATGACGATGTCGACCTCGATCCCCCGCTGGGCGGCGATGGCCAGGGCGCTGGTCAGCGTCAGGTCGGGCAGGAAATAGGGCGAGCAGATCCGGATCGAGCGCTGCGCCACCGCGATTGCGCCCATCACCAGGCTGTGGTTCGAGCCCAGGGTGACGTCCGGCCCGGACAGGATGGCCCGGGCCATCACCGACGGCGCCGGCTGCGGCTGCGGCACCGATTCCCAGGCCTTGCCGTGCAGCCGCCGCCCGGTGGTGAAGCGCCAGTCCTGGACGAAGGCGGCCAGCAGGCTCTGCACCATCGGACCGCAGATCCGGGCGTGGGTGTCGCGGGTCGGCGGCCCGTCGGCGTAGAGGCTGGAGAACTGGGCCCGGATGTTCATGCCGCCGGTGAAGGCGATATCGCCATCCACCACCAGCAGCTTGCGGTGGCAGCGCAGATTGGCATAGGGCAGCCGCAGGCCGATCAGGTTGCCGTTGAAGCGGGCCGTCCTGACGCCGCCCTCGCGCAGCAGGCCGACGATCTGCGGCCGCGAATAGCGCGCGCCGATGGCGTCGATCAGCACCCGCACCGCGACGCCGCGCCCCGCCGCCTCGATCAGCGCCAGGGCGATCTCCCGCCCGACCGGGTCGTTGTCGAAGATGTAGCTCTGCAGCGCGATCGAGGATCGGGCGCCGCGGATCGCCTCCAGCATCGCCGGATAGGCGTCGTCGCCGCCCTGCAGCAGCCGCAGCGTGTTGCCCGCGGTCACCGCGAAGGGCGAGACCTTGTCGCCGAGCCGCTGCAGCGAGGCGAATTGCGGCGCCGATGCCGCGGCGACGTCCAGCGCCGGGCTGGTCTCGCGATCGTCCATCCCGGCGCCCGACCGGCGCCGCCGGCGCGCGATGGCGGCGCGCCGCACCCGGTTGACGCCCAGCACCAGATAGATCAGGGCGCCGAGGATCGGGTTCAGCACGATCACGCCGACCCAGCCCGTGGCGGCGCGGACATCGTCCTTGGTCATGATGGCATGGATGGCGCCGGCAATGCCCAGCACCAGGCTGGCCGCCAGCACGATATCGGGCCAGTACATAGTCCAGAAGGCGTCCATTCCGTCCATGCGCAGATGCGTCGTCTCATCCCGTGCCAGCACCGGCGGCGCGCGGCAAGGGCGGGCGGGGCTACGCCTGCAGCATAGCGGTCATACGGCCGCAGTCGAACAACGCCGGCGGGGTTGCTGCGACTTCGGTCCTGCGATAGTTTGGATCCATGGATCCAAATTCGATCGCCGATATCCTGCGGGACGAAATCGAAGCCCGCCTGCTGCCGCCCGATACCGTGCTGCGCCAGGAGAGCCTGGCCGACCGGTTCCGCGTCAGCCGCCAGCCGGTGCGGCAGGCGCTGGACCGACTGCTGGCCGAGGGGCTGATGGTCCGCCGGTCCGACCGCAGCCTCGCTGTCGCCGGCCTGTCGGCCAGGGAAGGCCGGGAACTGGCCGCCCTGCGCATTCTGGTCGAGGGCGAGGCGCTGCGCCTGTCCCTGCCCGGGCTGGCGCCCAAGGACCTGCGCCGCGCCGCGCGCCTGGCCGAGGATTTGGCCGAGGAGGAGGATCCGTCGGCGATCGAGGAGCTGGACGTCGCCTTTCATGCCGCCCTGTACGCCGCCTGCGGCAATGCCAGGATGCTGCGCCTGGTCGATTTGCTGCGCCGCGAGGGCCGGCGCTCCTACACCCTGCAGCCGCCGGGCTCGGCCTTTCGCGCCGCGATGGCGGCGCAGCACGAGGCCATCCTGGCGGCCTGCCGCGACGGCGACGCCGCCGCCGCGACCGCCGCCCTGGCCGCCCATCTGCGGGCGGCCGTCGATCTGCAACCGGGAGACACCCCATGAGCCACTATCAGGCCACCGTGCTGTGGCAACGCCCGCCGGACATCGCCTTCACCGACGGCCGCTACAGCCGGGTGCATCTCTGGCGCTTCGACGGCGGCGTCGAGGTGCCGGCCTCGGCCTCGCCCCATGTCGTGCCGCCGCCCTTCTCGGCCGAGGAGCCGGTCGATCCGGAGGAGGCCTATGTCGCCGCCCTGGCGAGCTGTCACATGCTGACCTTCCTGTCGATCGCGGCCAAGCGCCGATTCGTCGTTGACCACTACAGCGACACCGCCGAGGGGGTGATGGAGAAGAACGGCGACGGCCGGCTCGCCGTCACGCGCGTGGTGCTGAACCCGCGCGTGGCCTATGCCGCACCGGCGCCCGGCCGGGCCGTAGAGGAAGCGATGCACCACGCGGCGCATGAGCAATGCTTCCTGGCCAATTCGGTGCGGACCGTGATCGAGACCCGGCTGGGCTGACCAGCCGGTCCGATCGCCGCGGCAGCCCGGGACAGGACCGGCCCCAGGCTGCCTGACCCAAGCCCAGCAAGCCGGCAAATGACGGATGATTGCATGCGGCCAGCGCATGCCAATCATGCGAAAATCGCAACTAAACGAAACTTCATTCGCCACAGACGAAACTTAATTCCAAACTACCGACCACTTTAGAGCAGCGGCGGGCTCAGCGTTCACCCCGGATAACGAAACAACTTCCCATCCAGAAATTTTTATCCGGTTTCGCGAGCCCGCGAAATCATCTCCGCTGAGTTGATAATTAAATTTCCAATCAAAGAAATATTCTATCGAACCATTGGAATATCTTAATGAAAAATCTTGCCGATATTTTTCGTATCAAGAGGAGTCGCCCAGCTTGTCATGATCCTTTAAGTTGTTTGTAAACGACGATTTTGTGATCTTAGGTCGAAAGCAGCGCCGAATGTCGGCAGCGCTGGGAATGATACTGAACACGCGATAGCGGAGAACGAATATGGCATTGACCTTGGAACTCCTGGGGCTGTTGGGCGTCAACCTCGAAGACGCCGCCGATGAACAATTGACCGGCGGCAACATCATCGACGTGCTCAGCGGCGGCGCTGGCAACGACGTTATCGAAGGCAAGGGCGGCGCCGACGTCATCAGCGGCGGCGACGGCATCGACACCCTCAACTACGAGACCTCGCCGGCGGCGGTGCAGGTCAGCCTCGTTCCCGGCCTGCTCGGCCTGATCAGCCTGAACACCGGCGGCGACGCCACCGGCGACCTGGTCAGCATCGGCTTCGAGAACGTCGTCGGCTCGGCCTTCGGCGACACCATCACCGGCAACGCCACGGGCAACACCCTGGTCGGCATGGCGGGCGACGACACCCTCGATGGCGGCGGCGGCAATGACGTCCTCATCGGCGGCGCCGGAAACGACCGCATGGAAGGCGGCGCCGGCACGGACACCGTCAACTATTCCGATTCCAACGCCAAGGTCACCCTCGACCTGAACACGGGCGTGGCCACCAACGGCGCGGACACCGACACGCTGCTCAACATCGAGAACGTGGTCGGGACGCGCTTCAACGACGTCATGATCGGCAGCGCCGCCGACAACAACCTGCAGGGCGGCGCGGGCGACGACACCATCACCGGCGGCGCCGGCAAGGACACGATCGACGGTGGCACCGGCGCCGACGTCGTCAACTACTCGAACTCGAATGCGGCCGTGACCATCAATCTCGCCACCGGCATCAACACCGGCGGCCATGCCTCCGGCGATGTGCTGGTAGGGGTCGAGGGCGTCAGCGGCAGCACCTTCAACGACCGGCTGACCGGCGACGGCAACGCCAACATCCTGAACGGCTACATCGGCGACGACATCATCGTCGGCGGCGGCGGCAACGATGTCCTCATCGGTGGCCGCGGCGCCGACAACCTGGATGGCGGCACCGGCATCGACACGGCCTATTACAGCAACTCCGCTGCCGGGGTGACCGTCAACCTCACCACCAACATCAACACCGGCGGCGATGCCTCCGGCGACTCGATCGCCGGTGTCGAGAATGTCGCCGGCTCGTCGTTCAATGACAGCCTGACCGGTGACTTCCAGGAGAACGTCCTGTCCGGCCTGGCCGGGAACGACGTCCTCTCCGGCCTCAGCGGCAACGATATCCTCATCGGCGGCACCGGGGCGGACGTGCTGAACGGCGGCGCCGGCCTCGACGTGGCAAGCTATGAGAGCTCGGCCGCGGGCGTGACCGTCGACCTGACCACCGGCACGGGCGTCGGCGGCGATGCCCAGGGCGACACCCTGGTCAGCATCGAGCGGCTGTTCGGCTCGAGCTCCGCCGACACCCTGACCGGCAACGCCGGTTACAACGACCTGCGCGGCAACGGCGGCAACGACGTCCTCAACGGTGGCGACGGCGGCGACGACCTGCGCGGCGGCGCCGGGGCCGACACCCTGAACGGCGGCGCCGGCAAGGACACCGCCTACTACTTCGAGAGCAATGCCGGCGTGACGGTGAACCTGACCACCGGCCAGGGCTTCGGTGGCCACGCCCAGGGCGACCTGCTGATCGACATCGAGAACATCGGCGGCTCGCTGTTCAACGACTCGCTGGTCGGCGATGCCGGCAAGAACATCCTCCGCGGCTACGCCGGTGACGACGTGCTGCGCGGCGGCGGCGGCGTCGACGAGCTGATCGGCGACGGCGGGGCGGACAAGTTCGTGTTCACCTCGACGGGGGACAGCAACAGCGTCACCGGCGTCGACCTGATCCACGACTTCGGCCAGGACCAGGGCGATAAGATCGAGCTGTCGGTGATCGACGCCAACACCGGCGTCGCCGGCGACCAGGCCTTCACCTTCATCGGCACCGGTGCCTTCACCGGCGTGGCCGGGCAGCTGCGCTACGAGATTACCGCCGCCGGCACCCTGATCTCGGGCGACACCAACGGCGACGGCCATGCGGATCTGATCATCAGCGCCGCGGGCGACATCAACTTCACCGCCAGCGACTTCGTGCTGTAAGCGGATCGAAGCCATCGCGTGTCTTCGGGCCGCCCTTCGGGGCGGCCCTTTTTATTCCGCCTCGGCCGCCCGCCGCCGCGCCTGCTCGGTGGCCTGGCGGAAGCGGGCCAGGCGGCGCTCCGCCCGCGCCATCCGGTCGGGCCGCGGCTGATGGACCGCGCCGACGCCGTCGGGCGGCGCCGGCCAGCCCAGCGCCACCGCGGCGATGCGGTAGCCGCCCATCGCCGTGGTCGCGGTCGGCAGGTCGGCGCATTCCACCACCCGGCCGGTCGCGTCGGCGATGAGCTGCGGCCAGACCCGGCTGGCGCCGCCGCCGCCGGTCAGCCGGATCGGCCCCGGCCGCGCCGCCATCGCGTCGAGATTGTTGCGCAACGCCAGCGCCACCCCCTCCAGCACCGCGTAGTGCAGGGCGCCGCGGCCCTGGGCGATGTCGAGGTCGAGCAGGGCTCCGCGCAGCGCCAGGTCGACGAAGGGCGATCGCTCACCCTTCAGATAGGGCAGGAACAGCGTCTCCGGCGGCGTCGCATCCGCTGCCTCCGCCTCGGCGTCGAGCACCGCCAGCTCGGCGCCGGCGATCCGGCCGAACCAGCCGGCGGCATCGCCGGCGGTCAGCAGCGGCGCGATCTCGATCGCCCAGCCGGCGCGCGGATGCGCCAGGGTGGTGAAGGGCCGCGGCAGCGCCGCGGGGTCGAGCGGCCGGCTGCGCGCCACCCAGCCGCTGGTGCCGAGATAGACATGGAGCTGGCCGTCGGCCGCCGCGCCGAAGGTCGAGGCCGCGGCGTCGCCGCAGCCATTCACCACCGGACAATCCATCGGCAACCCAAGCGCCAGCGCCGCGGTCGGCCGCAGCGTCCCGATCACCGCGTCGGCCGGCAGGATCGGTGGCAGCAAAGCGGGGTCGAGGCCGACCGCCTCGACCAGCGGCGCCGACCAGTCCCGCCGGGCGATGTCCATCAGCCCGACCGTGGTGCCGGCCGCGGGATCGGTGGCGATCCGGCC
>JAEKLZ010000279.1 GCA_019508225.1 Inquilinus limosus
CGGGCGAGGCCTCGGTGAGCGCCCGGGTCGAGCGGGCCGAGATCAGCGGCTCCGAGACCTATGTCGATTTCCATTTCGGCGACCGGCCCTGGGTGGCGCAGCAGACCGGAGTACACAAGCGCCCGCTGGGCGAGCCGGTGACGGTCGCGATCGATCCCACGCGGATCTATGTCTTCGACCCGGCCGGGCGGCTCGCCGCCGCGCCGGCCCGGACCAGGTGACAGCATGGCCCGCATCGAGCTCAAATCCCTGGCGCACAGCTACAAGCCGAACCCGACGGATCCGGCGGACTACGCGCTGCGGCCGATGGACATGGTCTGGCAGAGCGGCCGCGCCTATGCGCTGCTCGGCCCTTCCGGCTGCGGCAAGACCACGCTGCTCAACATCATCTCGGGCCTGGTGACGCCGAGCCAGGGCCAGATCCTGTTCGACGGCCGCGACGTGACCAAGGCGTCGCCGGAGCAGCGCAACATCGCCCAGGTGTTCCAGTTTCCGGTGGTCTACGACACCATGACGGTGGCCGAGAACCTGGCCTTCCCGTTGCGCAACCGCAAGCTGCCCCGGCCCGAGATCGACATCCGCGTCGCCGAGGTCGCCGAGATGCTGGAGCTGACGCCGGTGCTGAAGCGCCGGGCCCGCGGCCTGGACGCCGACCAGAAGCAGAAGATCTCGCTCGGCCGCGGCTTGGTGCGCAAGGACGTCGCCGCCATCCTGTTCGACGAGCCGCTGACCGTCATCGACCCGCATCTGAAATGGCAGCTCCGGCGCAAGCTGAAGGAGGTGCACGAGCAGGTGCGCACCAGCCTGATCTACGTCACCCATGACCAGCTCGAGGCGCTGACCTTCGCCGATGAGGTGATCGTGATGTATGACGGCCAGGTGGTGCAGCTGGGCACCCCGCAGGAGCTGTTCGAGCGGCCGGCCCACACCTTCGTCGGCTACTTCATCGGCAGCCCGGGCATCAACCTGCTGCCCTGCGTCGTCGACCAGGGCGACGCGGTGATCGAGGGCGGCCGGGTGCCGCTGTCGGACTCCGCCCGCCGCGGCGCCGAGGCCTTCCTGGCCAATGGCGCCGGCACGCTCGAGCTCGGCATCCGGCCGGAATTCCTGGAGGTCGCCGACAGCGGCATCCCGGCCACGGTGACCGGGGTCGAGGATCTCGGCACCCATCTGATCGTCACGCTGCGGCTCGGCCCGGCGACGGTGAAGGCCAAGCTGGCCGAGGGCCGGGGTGTCACAGCCGACATCGTGCATCTGCGCTTCCCGCCAGATCGCACCCTTCTCTACGCCGACGGCAGGCTGGTGGGCTGACCATGAACAAGACCCCGAACAACGCCGCCTGGTTCCTGGTCGTCCCGGTCGTGCTGCTGGTCGCGTTCAGCGCCATCATCCCGCTGATGACGGTCGTGAACTATTCGGTGCAGGACATCTTCGGCCCCGGCCAGGGCGTCTTCGTCGGCACCGAATGGTTCGAGCAGGTGCTGCAGGACGACCGGCTGCAGGCGGCGCTGGGCCGACAGCTGATCTTCAGCTTCTGCGTGCTCTTGATCGAGATCCCGCTCGGCGTGCTGGTGGCGCTGTGCATGCCCGCGCGGGGCTGGGCGGTCTCGGTCACCCTCGTGGTGCTGGCGCTGCCGCTGCTGATTCCCTGGAACGTGGTCGGCACCATCTGGCAGATCTTCGCCCGGCCCGACATCGGCCTGGCCGGCGTGCTGATCAACCGCCTGGGCATCGACTACAACTACACCGGCGACCCGTTCGACGCGTGGATCACCGTGCTGGTGATGGATGTCTGGCACTGGACCTCGCTGGTCGCGCTGCTCGGCTATGCCGGCCTGCGCTCGATCCCGGACGCCTTCTATCAGGCGGCGCGGATCGACGGCGCCTCGCGCTGGGCGGTGTTCCGCTACATCCAGCTGCCGAAGATGATGGGCGTGCTGCTGATCGCGCTGCTGCTGCGCTTCATGGACAGCTTCATGATCTACACCGAGCCCTTCGTCCTGACCGGCGGCGGGCCCGGCAACGCCACCACCTTCCTGAGCCAGGAGCTGACCAAGATGGCGGTCGGCCAGTTCGACCTGGGCCCGGCGGCGGCGTTCTCGCTGATCTACTTCCTGATCATCCTCTTGTTCTCCTGGCTGTTCTACACGGTGATCACCAATCTCGGGAAAGGCGACGCGTCATGAGCCCGCGCACCCGCGCCGTCATCCTGGTCCTGTACATGCTGTTCCTGCTGCTGCCGATCTACTGGCTGGTCAGCATGTCGCTGAAGGAGAACCGCGAGATCCTGTCCGGGTTCACGCTGTTCCCGCAGACCGTGACCTTCGCCAACTACGTCACCATCTTCACCGACCAGTCCTGGTATTCGGGCTACATCCATTCGATCACCTATGTGCTGATGAACATGGTGATCTCGGTGCTGGTGGCGCTGCCGGCGGCCTACGCCTTCAGCCGGTACCGCTTCGTCGGCGACACCCACATGTTCTTCTGGCTGCTGTCGAACCGGATGTCGCCGCCGGCGGTGTTCCTGCTGCCGTTCTTCCAGCTCTATTCCGCCTTCGGGCTGATCGACACGCCCTACGCCGTGGCGCTGGCGCATTGCCTGTTCAACGTGCCGCTGGCGGTGTGGATCCTGGAAGGCTTCATGTCGGGCATCCCGAAGGAGATCGACGAGACCGCCTATATCGACGGCTACTCCTTCCCGCGCTTCTTCCTGACCATCTTCGTGCCGCTGATCCGCGGCGGCATCGGCGTCACCGCCTTCTTCTGCTTCATGTTCTCCTGGGTCGAGCTGCTGCTGGCGCGGACCCTGACCTCGGTCGAGGCCAAGCCGATCGCCGCCACCATGACCCGCACGGTCAGCGCCTCCGGCATGGACTGGTCGCTGCTGGCCGCCGCCGGCGTGCTGACCATCGTGCCCGGCGCGATCGTGATCTGGTTCGTCCGCAACTACATCGCCAAGGGCTTCGCCCTGGGCCGGGTGTGAGGAGGCCGCGGAGATGGACGGAATTCTCGACGCCTTGGACGTGCCGATCGCCTGGCTGGACAAGAACTTCGCCTGGATGGCCTGGACGGCGCCGACGGCCTGGTTCTTCGTCGGCATCGCCGCGATCCTGGTGGCCATGACGGCATGGCAGGTCGCCTCGCCCTCGGTATCGCGGCAGGGTCTCCTGCCGCTCGTCACCACCCGCGGCGACCGGCTGTTCATCGGCCTCTTGGGCGCCGCCTATATCCACCTCGCCTGGGTCGGGCTGGCTACGGGCAGCCTCTGGTACGGCTTCGCGATCGCCGTGGCATGGATGATCGCGGTGATGCGGTTCGGATGAGCTGACAAGGTCCGGACCGGCCCCGGCCAACGGGGCGTTCTGGTTTCAACATCTGTCAAGACGGGGAGAGATCATGACCAAGATGCTGCACGGGCCGGGCGGGTTCCCGGTCCATCGCCGGGACCTGCTGCGCGGGGCCTCCGCGCTCGGCGCCGCCATCGCGGTGCCGGGCTTCGCCCGCCGCGCCTTCGCGGCCACGGCGGAGGAGCTGACCGCCAACGCCAAGAAGTGGATCGACACCGAATTCCAGCCTTCGACGCTGTCCAAGGACGAGCAGCTGAAGGAGATGGAGTTCTTCATCAAGGCGGCCGAGCCGTTCCGCGGCATGGACATCAACGTGGTGTCCGAGACCATCACCACCCATGAATACGAGTCGAAGACGCTGGCCCGCGCCTTCTCCGAGATCACCGGCATCAACCTGAAGCACGACCTGATTCAGGAAGGCGACGTGATCGAGAAGCTGCAGACCCAGATGCAGTCCGGCCAGAACATCTATGACGCGTACGTCAACGACAGCGACCTGATCGGCACCCATTTCCGCTACGGCCAGGCCGTGCCGCTGTCCGACTTCATGTCCGGCGACGGCAAGGACTTCACCCTGCCGACGCTCGACGTCGAAGACTTCATGGGCAAGAGCTTCACCACCGGCCCGGACGGCAAGCTGTACCAGATCCCGGACCAGCAGTTCGCCAACCTGTACTGGTTCCGCTACGACTGGTTCACCGACCCGAAGCTGCAGGAGCAGTTCAAGGCGGCCTACGGCTACGACCTGGGCGTGCCGGTGAACTGGTCGGCCTATGAGGACATCGCCGACTTCTTCACCAACAAGGTGAAGGAGATCAACGGCGTCCGTGTCTGGGGCCACATGGATTACGGCAAGAAGGACCCGTCGCTGGGCTGGCGCTTCACCGACGCCTGGCTGTCGATGGCCGGCGCCGGCGACAAGGGCATTCCGAACGGGCTGCCGGTCGACGAATGGGGCATCCGGGTGGAAGGCTGCCGCCCGGCCGGCTCCAGCGTCACCCGCGGCGGCGACACCAACGGCCCGGCGGCGGTGTACGCCTTGAGCAAGTACATCGAATGGCTGAAGGCGTACGCCCCGCCCGAGGCGGCCGGCATGACCTTCTCCGAGGCCGGCCCGGTGCCGGGCCAGGGCAACATCGCCCAGCAGATCTTCTGGTACACCGCCTTCACCGCCGACCTGTCGAAGCCCGGCCTGCCGGTGGTGAACGAGGACGGCACGCCGAAATGGCGCATGGCGCCCTCGCCGCACGGTCCGTACTGGGAAGAGGGGATGAAGCTGGGCTACCAGGATTGCGGTTCCTGGACCCTGCTGAAGAGCACCCCGAAAGACCGGCAGCAGGCGGCCTGGCTGTACGCCCAGTTCTGCATCTGCAAATCGACCTCGCTGAAGAAGCTGCAGGTCGGCCTGACCCCGATCCGCGACAGCGACATCCGCTCCAAGGCGATGGACGAGATGGCGCCGAAGCTGGGCGGTCTGGTCGAGTTCTACCGCAGCCCGGCGCGCGTCGCCTGGACCCCGACCGGCACCAACGTCCCCGACTATCCGCGGCTGGCGCAGCTGTGGTGGCAGAACGTGGCCGAGGCGGTGACGGGCGAGGTCACGCCGCAGCAGGCCATGGACAATCTGGCCAAGCAGCAGGACCAGGTGCTGGGCCGGCTGGAGCGGGCCGGCAATCTCGGCGATTGCGGGCCGAAGCTGAACCCGGAGAAGACCGCCCAGGAGTGGTTCGACGCGCCGGGCGCGCCGAAGCCGAAGCTGGAGAACGAGAAGGAGAAGGGCCAGACCGTGGCCTATGACAGCCTGCTGCAGGCCTGGAAGGAAGGGAAAGTGCGGTAAGGCACCGTTCCTTTTCCCATTTGCTGTCATTGCCGGGCTTGACCCGGCAATCCAGGACTCGTCGAGATCCTCTGGATGCCCGGGTCAAGCCCGGGCATGACAGTTTTGGGAGGTTGGGAGCGGGCCCTTAACCCCGCTCCCCTCCGTCAGATCCCCGGGTCGAATCCTGGCTTGGCGGCGGGCGGGACGGCATCGCCGGCCAGGATCGACGCCGCGACCTCGGCGCATTGCTTGCGGATGTCCGGCACCGCCGTGATCTCCCAGAAGGCGCCGCGGGTCGGCGGCCCCAGCGCGTAGAGCCGCGGCGAGGGCTGGCCGTCATGGCCGATCAGCCGGCCCCCGGCATCGACGTCGAGGCCGAGGCGCAGCCGGTCCGGCCGCGCCGCGCCGCCGGCCAGCAGCGACCGCAGCAGCGGGTCGTCGGTCCGCCCCGGGTCGGTCTCCGGCCCGCTGGCCAGGACCAGCCGGCAGATCTCCCGCCTCTCATCCGTTTCGCCGCCGCGACGGCGCAGCGTCACCGCCAGCCCGTCCTCGATCGTCGTCACACTGCGCAGCCGCCCGGCCAGGACCTGCAGCTGGCCGGAGGCGATCATCGCCCCGACCCGGTCGGCAATGGCCGGCGCCACCCGGTGCCGGTGCACGTCCCACCACGGCCGCAGATGGCGCAGGAAGCGCCCGGCCTGGGTCTCGTCCCAGGCCTGCCACAGCCGCTGGGTGAAGGGCCGCAGCCCGTCGATCACCGCCCGCCAGTCGCCGCCCGCCGCCTCGGCCTCGCGGCACAAGGCGCGGATCCGGCGCAGCACGGCCAGGGCCGGCTGGCCGACGAACTCGGCAGCGTCCAGCGCCAGCGGCTTGCTGGCGACGTCCCGGTGCGGCCGGGGCAGCAGGCCGCGGCGCGACAGCGCCAGGACGCGGCCGCGATGCTCCTGCGCCGCCAGGCCGGCGGCGATGTCGATCATGGTCAGGCCGGTGCCGAGAATCAGCACGGTCTCGTCCGGCAGGATCGAGGGCAGGCAGGCATCCTCCGGCCCGACCAGGATCCGCCCCGGCGACTCCGGCAGCGCCACCGGCGCCGAAGGCGCCGCATTGCCGGTGCACAGCGCCGCGATGTCGGCCCGCTCGGTCCGGCCGGAGGCCAGGCGCACCGTCACCCCGTCGGCGTCGCGGTCCAGCCCCACTGCGCCGTCCGCCAGCATGGTCAGGCCGCCGGGGAAGTCGCGGCCCGCCGCCGCCAGGGTCTCGCCGATATAATCGCCGTAGAAGCGGCGCGGCAGGTACGGCTCCTCGCCGCCATGCGCCCGGGCCCAGCGCTGGAAGTCGTCGGGCTCGTCCGGGAAGGCGCTCATATTGGCGGTGCGCACGTTCAGCAGATGCGCCGGATGCGGCGTGCCATAAGCCATGCCGCGGCCGGGCGGTCCGCCCCGCTCGATCAGCACGACCTTTGCCGCCCCGGCCGAACGGCGCAGGAGCTGGACCGCGAGCAGGCAGCCGGTGAACCCGGCCCCGATGATGGCGATGCGCATGATCCTCCAGGCGCTGCGTCGACCGGCGGCATGGTAGCCATCTCCCTCCACTCCGGCCAACCACAGGATCGACTTGCCTTACGAATGCGACCATGTCGTCTCGCCCCCGCCATGGCGACGCCCTATGCTGGGGAGAGAACGGAAGACGGGACGACAGGGACGATGCGGTTCGCAACGGTGCTGGCGGTGGTGGCCTTGGCGGGTCTGGCGGCGGGATGCGTGCCGTCGCGCGACAAGATCGAGCTGCCCGAATCGGTGCCGGTGGACCGGGCGCTGTCGGCCGACATCCGCTATGTCTTCTTCCATCCCGGCAAAGCCGGGATGGTGCCGGACGGCACCGCCGCCATCGCCGCCGCGGTGGTCGAGGATGCGCGGCTGCGCGCCAAGGGGACGACGCCGCGGCTGGTCGTGACCGGCCATGCCGATGCCGGCGGCGACCCGGCGGCGGCGCAGCGCCTGTCGCTGCGGCGGGCCAGGCTGGTGGCGGCCCGGCTGAAGGCCGCCGGCATCGCGCCGGATCGGATCACGGTCGCCGGCGCCGGCGCGGCCGACCCGCTGCTGCCGGCCCCGGCCGGGCAGGCCGAGCCGGCGAATGACCGGGTCGAGATCGGATTTGAGTCCTCGGCCGTGTCGCGATTGGACGCGACACCGCGGCGTCCCATATAGTGTGATGGGGAGACACGGGCGCCGACGCGCCCCGCCAGCGGATCGAGGTCATGTACACTGCGGAAACCCGGGCGATCGAGGTGTCGGTCGAGCCGACCTATCTCGAGGATCAGTCCTCGCCGGACGAGAACCATTACGTCTGGGCGTACCACGTCCGCATCATCAATCACGGGCGGGAGCGGGTGCAGCTGCGCAGCCGCTACTGGCGGATCACCGACGAGTTCGGCCGGGTCCAGGAGGTGCGCGGCCCCGGCGTCGTCGGGGTCGAGCCGGTGATCGAGCCGGGCAAGGCGTTCCAGTACACCAGCGGCGCGCCGATCACGACGCCTTCGGGCATCATGGTCGGCACCTACCAGATGGAGACCCCGACGGGCGAGCGCTTCGACGTGGCGATCCCTGCCTTTTCGCTGGACAGCCCGCACCGTACGCTCCGATTGAACTGACGTGACCGAGACACCCCCCGGATCCCGCGCGGCCCAGGCCTGGCCGCGGTGCCGGATGACACCGCCATCGACAACCGCCCGGAGAGGCCGGTACCCATGACCCGCAATCCCTTCACCCCCGTGGCGGCCAATGTCGCGGCGCAGCCCGCGAAGGCGACCGAGCCCCGCCCGAGCCGATCCGAGGCCGAGGAGGCGGTGCGCGTGCTGCTGCGCTGGGCCGGCGAGGACATCGCGCGCGAAGGGCTGCGCGACACGCCGAAGCGTGTGGTGAAGTCTTATGAGGAATTCTTCCGCGGCTACGACCAGGATCCTGTCGAGCTGTTGTCCCGCACCTTCGATGAGGTCGAGGGCTATGACGAGATGGTGCTGCTGCGCGACATCGAGTTCGAGTCGCATTGCGAGCACCACATGGTGCCGATCATCGGCAAGGCGCATGTCGCCTACCTGCCGGACCGGCGCGTGGTCGGCATCTCCAAGCTGGCGCGGGTGGTCGACGCCTACGCCAAGCGGCTGCAGATCCAGGAGCGGCTGACGGCGCAGATCGCCGGCGCGATCGACCAGGTGCTGAAGCCGCGCGGCGTGGCGGTGATGGTGTCGTCGCAGCACCATTGCATGACCACCCGCGGAGTGCACAAGCACGGCACCCAGATGGTCACCAGCTACATGGTCGGCGCCTTCCGGGACGACCCGCAGCTGCGCCGCGAGTTCCAGATGATGATCGGGATGCCGGTCTGACCGGCCCCGAAATGGCGGCCGCGGACTGCCGTCCTGCCGGATTGTGACGGCATGACGGTGGACGCGGCCGGGCCGACCGGGTATTCAGCCGGCATTATGCCAGCTTCCCGAAGCGAAGAGACGGACGAACCTCCGTCTAGTGGCCGCCGATGATCGTCGAACTCGTCATCGTTGTGGCCCTCATCCTCCTCAACGCCTTTTTCGCGATGTCGGAACTGGCGCTGGTCTCCGCCCGCCGCGCCCGGCTGCAGGGCATGGCCGAACAGGGCCATCGTGGCGCCCGCGCCGCCCTCGCCTTGGCCGCGGACCCGAATCGCCTGCTCTCCACCGTCCAGGTCGGCATCACCCTGATCGGCATCTTCGCCGGCGCCTTCGGCGGCGCCACGCTGTCGGTGCCGCTGCGCGACTGGATGGTGACCCTGCCGGTGGTCGGCCCCTGGGCCGACGGGCTGTCCTTCGCCATCGTCGTCGTCGCCATCACCTATTTCTCGCTGATCGTCGGCGAGCTGGTGCCGAAGCGCATCGCCCTGAACCACGCCGAAAGCATCGCCTCCCGCGTGGCCCGGCCGATGCAGACGGTGGCCGCGGTCGGCGCCCCGATCGTCTGGCTGCTGCAGCGCTCGACCGAGCTGGTGCTGCGCCTGCTCGGCGTCTCCGCCGTCCCCGCCCAGACGGTGACGGAGGAAGAGGTCAAGTCGATGATCGCCGAAGGCACCGAGGCCGGCGTCTTCGTCGAGGCCGAGCGCGAGATGATTGACGGCGTGCTGCGCCTGGCCGACCGGTCGGTGCGCTCGATCATGACGCCGCGGCACGAGATGGTGTGGGTCGATCTCGAGGACAGCCCGGACGAGATCCGCAAGACCATCGCCGCAAGCGGCTGCAGCCGTTTTCCGGTGGGGCGCGGCTCGCTGGACGAACTCGAAGGCGTGATCCAAACCAAGGACCTGCTCGACCGCATGCTCGGCGGTGGCCCGTTCGACGTGGCCGAGACCATGCGGCCGCCGCTGGTGGTGCCGGACGGCACCCCGGCGCTGAAGCTGCTGGCGACCTTCCGCAGCGCACCGATCCACCTCGCCGTGGTGGTCGACGAATATGGCAGCGTCGAGGGGCTGGTGACGCCGAGCGACATCCTGGCGGCGATCGCCGGTGAGGTCGCCGACCTGACCGACATCGCCGGCGGCTACTCGATCGTCCGGCGCGACGACGGCAGCTGGCTGGTCGACGCCATGATCCCGATCGACGAGGTCGAGCGGCTGCTGCGCCTCCGCGGCCTGCGCTCGGAGGACGGCGACTACCAGACCCTGGCGGGCTTCGTGCTCTGGCATCTCGGCCACCTGCCCAAGGTGGCCGAGAGCTTCACCGAGAACGGCGTGCGCTACGAGGTGCTGGATCTCGACGGCAACCGCATCGACAAGGTGCTGATCAAGGTGGACCAGACGGAGCCGTAAGACGGCGAGGAGGCGCTCCACGGCGTCGGCTCCTTTCGATCAAGGAAGGCGCTGACGCTGAGCATCGCGGCAACCCTGTATAGGGTGGCGGGCACACGCGTAGGGCACACCTTACGGAACATTAGGCTGATTCTACCCTTCTCGGCGTGTTATATTGTCAATCTGGATAGAAACGCCCGAGAAGACCGAACTAAGGGTCCGAGCACGAGGGAGCGCTAATTGATGGTCGAAACCGAACGACGGCACGCGAGTAAGGCCTCTATCATCACAATCGAAATTGAGGAGGGCACCGAGGGTCTGTTATATGCGACAAGCCCGGAATTACCTGGGATGCTCGTGGCTGAGAGAGACTTGGAGCGACTAACTGCGGAAATCCCCAGGGTCATTGTTATAATGTTTAGGGCGAAGGGCGAGGACGTACGAGTTCTGCCAGCGAGGCGGCCATCAACCGACCGAACGCTGAGCCCAGCACCATGGGTCGCTATACCAGCGGACATCATTGCGGCGAGTGCGATGTGCTGAGGCGCAGCAGCCTCTCAATCCATGCCAGGCCCCTGATAGGTTCCGAGACCCACACCGAGACGCGCCTTCAGCCTTTCGATAGTTTGCGCACGCTGTGTCGGGGTCTGCCACTCTGGATTCGCGACTGGGATAGGTTCGCCCTCTGCAGACAGATGTATGGTGGTCTCCGGTGTGGAGTACGTCGTCGGCCTCAGACCAAGGCGACGAACTTGCGCCCGATATCCATCCACCGTCATACCAGAATCGACAGCCATGCTGGCCGCACTCCTACGGATGCCCCTTGCATCAACAGCATCCGCATGCGATTCTGATTCGTGCATACAGTGTCAGCGTCGCAGCAGATTGCTGATGCTATGTCGGAGGTATGGGATGTCCTCCGCCAATATGGGCGACCTTTTCCCTGGCAGTGGAAAAGGTCGCTCTTTGTGTTTCTGCAGCCTGATTTCTATTCTCGATCGTCTCCATCCTGGATTGAGTCGCTTGTCTCGATACCGATGCCATAACCGACAATCAGGTATCGGCCGCGATCAACGCGCTTCAACTGTCCTTCTCGAGCTAGATACCCCAGTATATTGTGAATTTGCTTTGATTCCGCCTGAATGCCCTTGGTCGCGAGCGCAGCCTGAACCTCAGGGGCGGTCCATTCGGGGCGCTCCGGCTTCTTGAACAGTTCGACGATGTTGCCGAACACTGCCGATCCTCGACCGGGATGCGGCCCTGCATGTCGTAGATCTGAGTTCTGCAGGAACACAGCCTTCCTTGGCGGTGGCAGGAGGTCAACGAGCGCTGCCATCGCGCGGGAGAGGCGTTCGATTTCGACCTCCGAAGCCACAACACGCTCTCGTGCCTCCACGGCCTGAACCTTCACCCGCTCTCTTCGAGCGAATAGTTCGGCGAGAGCTGATTCGATCGGGTCGGACTCCCCCGCTGGCAGCTGCAATTCGGCCGCAACGTGAGTCTGACTGTCTGATACTGACTTCTCCATAACCTATCCATCCTATCTAACCACCACCTTGTGAGCAACAATCGAATCGTACGCCCCCCTCCTCTGATTCTTTTGTAAGACATGTTGGAATAAGGATTGCCGTCAGAAATTCCCCAAAGTGGGAAGAACGGCCCCTGCCTCGGCTTTGATCGGCTCTCCGACCAGGAGGTTGGGGCCAGTACTTGGCAGATACGACTAGCCTCGGATTGTGGGTTAGCTTGGCTATCGGATGGAGGGGCTATGCAAGTCACGGTGCAGGCAGCAAAAGCCAATTTGTCGAAACTCATCGACGCAGCTTTAGCGGGCGAGGAGGTCGTGATCGCCAGGCGGGGCAGGCCGGTGGCCAGGTTGGTCCCAGTTCCGCACAAGAAGTTCCGCATCGGCCTGCTGTCCGAGCAGCTCAGCGGCCCGGTACCGGATTTCTTAGAATCCTTGGAGGAGGACGACCTCTCAGCCTGG
>JAEKLZ010000280.1 GCA_019508225.1 Inquilinus limosus
GCCAGGATGCGCATCAGCGTCGACTTGCCGGCGCCGTTCTCGCCGACGAGGCCGACCACCTCGCCCGGCCGGATCTCGACATCGACACCCTTCAGCGCCTGGACGCTGCCGAAGGATTTCTGGAGGGCGACGACCTGCAGCATGGCGTCACTTCACGATGCGCAGCTGCGACCGGTCGAGCGACAGCGCGACCGCGGCGATGATCATCAGGCCCTGTGCGGCCTGCTGCAGATAGGGCGGGATGCCCAGCAGCACCATGCCGTTGGCCAGCACGGCGACGATCAGCACGCCGATCAGCGCGTTCAGCACGCCGCCCTGCCCGCCCATCAGCGAGGTGCCGCCGACCACCACGGCGGTGATCGTGGTGAACAGCCGGCCGGTGCCGATCTCGGCATTGGCCAGGCCCAGCTGCGCCGCCGCCAGCACGCTGGCCAGGCCGTAGAAGGTGCCGGCCAGGGCGAAGGCGATGACCTTGGTGCGCCGGATCGGCACGCCGGACAGCGCCGCCAGGTCCTCGCCGCCGCCGATGGCGTAGACGTGGCGGCCGAAGCGGGTCTGGGTCTGGATCACCCAGGCCACCCCCAGCGCCGCCAGCGCGATCCACACCGACAGCGGCATCCCGGCCAGCCGGGTCAGGGCCAGGGCGCGGATGTCGGGGTCGAGGATCCGGACCGAGCCGCCGCCGAGCAGGATGGTGGCGGTGCCCAGGCCGATGAACCAGCTGCCGATCGTGGCCATGAAGGACGGGATGCGCAGGCCGACATGCAGCGCGCCGTTCAGGAGCCCCATGGCGGTGCCGGCGGCAACGGCGACCGGCACGGCGGCAAGGCCGATGCCGGCCCCGCCCCCGGAGTCGTTGGTCACCAGCAGGGTCAGCACGATCGCCGCCACCGCCATCATGCCCTCGATCGACAGGTCGATGCTGCCGAGCAGGATGATGAAGGTGGCGCCGAGCGTCAGCACCAGCGGGATCGAGGCGGCGGTGGCCACCCGGACGAAGTTGCCGGTGCTGAGGAAGTTCGGGTTGGCCAGGCCGAGCAGCAGGCACAGCGCGACCAGCACGATCAGCGGCGCCGCCAGGCGCAGGCGCCGCTCCAGCTTCGCCCGGCCGGCGGCGGATCTCGGCCGGGCCGCGGCCGCCGCCGGCGCGCTGTGGGACTGCACGGACACGCGGCCTCCGTCAGCCCGGACGGACCTGGCCGGTGACCCGGCCCCACAGGTCGCCATAGTCGATCTTCGGCTCGGCCTCGATGTTCGACTTGTAGAAGGCCTCGACGTTCTCCTTGGTCACCAGGATGCCCTGGCCGTAGAACTCGCGATGCTCCTTCGGCTCCTTGGCCGGGTCGAACTTGCCGAGCGAGGCGGCATAGGGGATGGCCAGGCCCATGCTGCCCTGCCAATAGGGGTCGGAGGACACGGTGGCGGCGAACTCGCCCGACTTCACGCCCTCGACCGCCGCCTTGATGCCGTCGATGCCGGTGACCGGCACCTTGCCGGCCAGCCCCTCGGACCGCAGCGCCTCGAGCGCGCCGACGGCCATGTCGTCATTGGCGGCCCAGATGCCCTTGATCTCGTCGCCGAACCGGGTCAGCCAGGCGGCGACCACGTCATAGGCCTTGGTCGACTGCCAATCGGCGACCTGGAAGTCGAGCAGCTTCACGTCGGGATGGGCCGCCACCACCTTGTCCAGCCCGGCCTTGCGGGCGATCGCCACGGTGTTGGAGATGATGCCGCCCAGCGCCAGGATGCCGCCCTTGCCGCCGATCGACTTCACCAGCGCCTCGCCGGTCTCGGCGCCGTAGCGCTCGCCGTCGAAGGTGACGAAGGCGACATAGTACGGGTTGTGGTCCCAGGGGTGCAGGTCGGCCGGCTTGTTCCACTGCGACATGACATGGACCTTGGCCGCCGCGCAGGCCTCGACGATCGGCGTGGCGTCGGCCGAATCGTTGGGGTCCAGGTTCAGCACCATGTTGCCGCTGGTCTTGGCCAGGATCGCGCGGATGTCGGCCAACCCCTTCTCGCTGTCGCCCTCGGTCACCAGCGTGACCAGCTCGAGCCCGACCGATTTGGCGTAGGTCTCGGCGCCCTGCTTCCAGGCGGCGTGATAGGGGTTGGAGAGGGACCGGATCGAGGTCACCAGCGTCGGCTTGTCGGCGGCGAAGCCGCGGCGGACGAAGCCGGCGGGCGCGGCCAGGCCGACGCCGATCGCCGCGGCGCCCTTCAGCGCGCCGCGCCGGGTCAGGGACATCGAAAGCGGAATGCGTCCATCCTTCATGATCGTCTCTCCCTGATATATTTTTGCGTTGACTAGCTATGCACTAGATGTGACTAGCTATGCATCGACCGGTTCCGCCGTCAATCGGAAAACGTCGTATCTATGGAGCCGCGATGACGCGACCGAAGAAATACGCCTCCTCAACCGACGTGGCGCGGCTGGCGGGGGTGTCGCAATCGGCGGTGTCGCGCACCTACAAGCCGGGCGCCAGCGTGTCGGAGGAGACGAGGGCCAAGGTACTGGCGGCGGCGCAGGAGCTCGACTACCGGCCCAGCCTGATCCCGCAGATCATGCTGACCCAGCGCTCGCACCTGGTCGCGATCGTCATCGGCGGCATGTACAACCCGTTCTACGCGACGGTGCTGGAGCAGTTCACCAGCCGGTTGCAGGCCGGCGGCTGGCAGGTGCTGCTGCTGCATGTCGACAGTGGCCATTCCTTCGACGCGGCGATCCCGCGCCTGGCCAGCTATCGGGTCGACGCGATCGTCAGCGCGCTGGCGGTGCTGGCGCCCGACACGGCGGAGGCGCTAGCGCGGTTCCGGATCCCGGTGATCTCGTTCAACACCCCGGCGCAGAACGACTTCCTGTCCTCGGTGTGCTGCGACAACACCGGCGCGGCCCGGGCGGCGGCGGACCTGTTCGTGGCCCGCGGCGCCCGGCGCTTCGGCTATATCGCCGGCCCGGCCGACAGCCCGGCGAACCAGGACCGGCTCGGCGGCTTCCGCGACCGGCTGCGCGAGCTGGGAATGCCCGAGCCGGCCGTGATCGGCGGCCATTTCCGCTATGAGGGCGGCTACGCCTCGGCGCTTGAGATGTGCCGCGGACCCGACCGGCCGGACGCGATCTTCTGCGCCAACGACCTGGTGGCGATCGGCGCGATCGACGCGCTGCGCCGCGACCTTGGCCTGGCCGTGCCGGACGACGTAATGATCGCCGGCTTCGACGACATCCCGGCCGCCGGCTATGCCGGCTACGACCTGACCACTTTCGTGCATGACGGCGCGCGCATGGTCGACGAGTCGCTGAAGATCCTGCGCGCCGCCACCGCCGCCCCGCCGGAGGCGCATGAGCACCGGATCGTGGTGCCGGCGATGCTGATCGAGCGCGGCACCACGGCGCGCCGCGTCTGAACCGGACAGGAGAGACGTCATGATCATCGGCGCCCGCTTCCCCGGCCGCTATCTGCAGGGCCCCGGCATCATCGCCCGGCTGGGCCAGGAGCTGGCCGGCTTCGGCGACCGGGCTGTCATCGTGCTGGACCGCGGCGTCCACGACCTGCTGGCCGGCACGCTGCGCGCCGCCTGCGACGGCCATCTGGCGATCGAGCTGATCCGCCATGGCGGCGAATGCTCGAAGGACGAGATCGCGTCGGTGGCCGCTTCCGCCCGCACGGCCGGCGCCCGGGTGGTGCTCGGCGTCGGCGGCGGCAAGGCGCTGGACACCGCCAAGGCGGCGGCGCATGAGGCCGGCGCCGCCTGCGTGGTGATGCCGACCATCGCCGCCTCGGACGCGCCCTGCAGCGCGCTCGCCGTGGTCTACAAGCCGGACGGGTCGGTCGACCACGACGAGTTCCTGCCGCGCAACCCGGACCTGGTGATCGTCGACACCGAGATCGTGGCGAAGGCCCCTGCCCGCTTCCTGGCCGCCGGCATCGGCGACGCGCTGGCGACGTATTACGAGGCCGAGGCCTGCCGCCGCAGCGGCGCGCTGAACTGCCTGGGCGTCCGCGGCGTGCCCCTGGCCTATGAGATCGCCCGGCTGTGCCGCGACACGGTGTTCGAGTTCGGCGTCGCCGCCCTGGCGGAGTGCGACGCCAAGACCCCTGGCCCGGCCTTCGAGCGGATCATCGAGGCCAACATCCTGCTGAGCGGCCTCGGCTTCGAATCCGGCGGCGTCGCCGGCGCCCACGCCATCCACCACGGCCTGTCGGAGCTGGAGGAGGTGCACCACCACCTGCACGGCGAGAAGGTCGCGATCGGCGTGCTGGCCGAGCTGAAGCTGCAGGGCGTGCCGGACGCGGAATACCGCCGGGTGCGCGACTTCTGCGCCGCGGTGCGGCTGCCGACCCGGCTGCGCGACATCGGCATCACCGACGCCACCGAGGCGAAGCTGCGGATCGTGGCCGACCGCGCCTGCCGCCCCGGCGAGATCATGCACAACGAGGCCATGCCGGTGACCGCCGACATGGTGGTTCGCGTCCTGCGTGAGCTGGTGTGACAGCGGCCCCATAGGCGATGGGGCCCTTCCCACATCGTCATGGCGAGGAGCGCAGCGACGTGGCCATCCAGCGGCTCGATGCCTGGATGGCCACGCCCCTTCGGGGCTCGCCATGACGGTCCCAATAACTGCGATAGGGAGGTCCAAATGGACGAAATCAACGCAACCTTCCGGCCGGACCTCTTCACCGGCCGGCGCGTGCTGGTGTCCGGCGCGTCCAGCGGCATCGGCCTGGCCGTGGCCCGCGGCTTCCGCGACGTCGGGGCCGAGGTCGTCGCCACCGGCAGCTCCGAAACCAAGCTGGCGGCGGCGCGGGCCGATGGCCGCAACGACGGCATCCGCTTTGCCACGCTCGACGTGCGCGACCCGGCGGCGATCACCGGCTTCGTCGGCGCCCTGCCCGGCCTGGACATCCTGGTCAACGCCGCCGGCATCGCCCGACCGGAGGCGGAGTTCACCGACGCCACCTATCTCGAGGTGATCGAGGTCAACCTGCACAGCGTCATGCGCCTGTCGATGGCGGCGCGGCCGCACCTGGCGGCCAGCCGCGGCAGCATCATCAACTTCGCCTCGATGCTGAGCTACCTGGCCGATCCCAGCGTTCCGGCCTATGGCGCCAGCAAGACCGGCGTGGTCGGGCTGACCCGGCATCTGGCCCATGCCTTCGGGCCGGAGGGCATCCGGGTCAACGCCATCTCGCCCGGCTATCACCGCACCGACATGACCAGGCCGCTGTGGTCGGACCCGCCAGCCGCGACGCGGATCGCCGCGCGCTCGGCCCTGAAACGCTGGGGCGAGGCCGAGGACTTGGTGGGCACCGCCCTGTTCCTCGCCTCCCCCGCCGCCGCCTTCCTGACCGGCGCCGACATTCCGGTGGATGGCGGCTACGTGACGGGCTGAGCCCTATTTCTTGACGTCGCCCTCGCCCAGCCGGGGCCAGTTGGCCTGGGCCTTGGCGATATAGCCCTTGGGGTCCTTCGCCCAGGTGTCGCGGACGCCGAGGTCGTAGTTCAGGTACAGCCGGCCGTCGACGATCGACCAGGCCTCGGGCTCGATCTTCACCAGGTAGCCGCGCGAGGTGCCGTAGGCGCAGAAGCCGCCGAAGGCCGGCATGTACTTCTCCGGATCGGCCTCGAACAGCGCCTTGTCCTCGGCGCTGGCGAACCACCAGGTGGCGCCGTCATGCTGCGTGGCGAATTCGGGGCTGCCCAGGTGCGGCTTGCCTTCCCGGAAATAGGCCACCGGGTCGTAGCCGCGGATGGCGACATTGTCGGCGGGCGCCCCCAGCGTGTTGACCGGGTGCTGCGCGTCCTGCGCCTGGGCGGCCAAGGGGATGATGCAGGCCAGCGCGGCCAGCGCCAGCAAAGTGCGTCGGAACATGATGGTCTCCTTTCGGGGTCGCGGGGTCACTGGGCCAGCAGCGCGGACGCGCGCAGCCGGGCCAGTTCCTCCTCCAATTCGCGGATGCGCCGGTCCTTGCGGGCCAGCTCGCGGGCGGCAGCATCGCCGGACCGCTTCGGGTCCTCGGCACGGGTGTTCGGGGTCATGGCAGAACCTCGCTCGTGATCGGGGCTGTCGGCAGGCCCAGCGCCGCCAGGCCGCCATCCAGCCAGTTGGCCCGCACCTCGTGCCCGCCATCGTGCAGGCACAGGGTGAGCGGGCCGCGCTCGCAGCCCTGGACCTGGGCGCAGGCGATGCCGGCGACCGTCAGCGGCGTGTCCGCGCCGAGCCGGCAGCCGGCGCGCTCCTCCAGCACCTTCAGGCTGCGGAAGGTGTCGCCCTGGTGCCAGCGGTCGCCGATGGCGCGGCCGGCCAAGGGGAAGGTGCGGTCGGCGCGGCCGTGGAAATGCACCAGCGGCGGCGGCACGGCCTGGCAGTCGCCGGGAAGCGGCAGCGGGTCCCAGAACACGCCGGAGAAGGTGACGGCGCCGGCGACGCGGTCGCCGAGATGGCAGGCGACGTACCAGGCCATCGACGCGCCCTGGGAGAAGCCGCCGACCACCACCCGGTCCGGGCCGAAGCCGAAGCGGCGCTGCAGGTCGTCCAGCACCTCGGCGGCGAAGCGGGTGTCGTCGCGGTCATGGCTGGGCGAGCCTGCGAAGGACCAGGTGTGGTCGAGCCCGTCCGGCGCGGCGAAGGCCAGGCCATGGGCGCGGGCCACCGCGATCAGGTCGGCGGCCCGCATCTGGTCGGCGGCCGAGCCTTCATAGCCGTGGAAGAACAGGTAGACGCCGGCCGGCGCGCCACCAGGCGGCAGAACGATGCGGTATTCGCCGTCGGCGACGCGGCACGGCACATCGCCGCCGCAGGTTTCGGTTCCGGCTGCGAGCGCGGGCTGCAGCGCCAGGACCAGCGCGGCGCCGGCCAGCAGGGTCGGGAGCCGGGCCATCATGCCGCCTCCGGCGCGGGCGCGCCGCCGGTCCGGGCCGGCATCGCCTTGAACCAGGCGACAGTGTAGGCGACCGCGATCAGCACCGCGAAGCCGGCCAGGTTGGCGGCGGCGGTGGTGACGGCATCGCGGCCGGTGTGGTCCAGCGCCATGCCCAGCACCTGCGCCGTCACCATGCCGCTGACGAACACCGCCAGCGTCTGCTGCCCGACCTTGGAGATCACGGCCACCGCCGCGCCCTTCAGCCGGGCGCCGCCGGGGCCGACCAGATGGGCGGCGAGATAGGCCAGCGCCAAGAAATGCACCAGGCGCAGGATGCCGAAATGGGTCTTGTCGGTCAGCGGCGCCAGCGCCTGGGCCCAGCCGCCGAAGAACGGCGAGGCCTCCAGGATCCGGTAATAGGCGAAGGGCACCGTCGCCAGGACGAAGGCCGCGGCCAGGACGATCAGGATCCGGCTGAAGCCCGGCGCCGGCAGGGTGCGGCGCATCAGGAAGAAGCCAAGATAGAACAGCAGCTGCCAGCCGAAGGGGTCGAAGAACCAGGCGCGGTCCGACCAGGGCTCGGCCGGCAGGTCCAGCAGATGCGCCTGGGTCAGGCCCCAGATCGCCGCCATCAGCACGAAGGGCAGCACCCGGTGCAGCCGCTCGGCCAGGATCATCGCCGGCATCAGCGCCAGGATAACCAGGTACATCGGCAGGATGTCGAAATAGTTCGGCACATAGGCCAGGGCCAGGAACCGCGGCAGCAGGCCCATCGGGTCGGCGAAGAAATGCGGCAGGTTCAGCTCGACGATGTAGCTCTCGCCGCCCGGGCGGGTGCCGGCCGCCGCCACCAGGGCGGCGATGACGACGAAAACCGCGACATGGATCCAGTAGATCTGCCACACCCGTCGGGCGACCCGGCCGGTGCCGCGGGCGAAGCCGTCGCGGTCGAACACCCGGCCGAAGGCGATGGCCGAGGCCATGCCGGACAGGAACACGAACATCTCGGTGGCGTCGGAGAAGCCGAAGCGCGCCGGAATCCAGAGAATCCAAGTGTTATCGGGGATATGCGCGGTCAGGATGATCAGCATCCCGAGGCCGCGGAAGAAGTCGAGCCGCGGGTCGCGCCGGGATCTCGCCCCGGCGGCGCTGGACAGCGCCTCGCGCGCCGCCGGCTCAGAAGGCCTGGTGATATGCATCGGCGTCGAACCTGCAGGCGATCAGGGTGAAGCGGTCGCGGTCCCGGGCGGCGGCCAGCTCGGCCTGCAGCGCCGTGGCGCTCGCGACGGTGCGGCCATGGCCGCCGAAGCCTTCGGCGACCGCGGCGAAATCGGTCAGGCCGAGGCCGACGCCATGCGGCGCCAGCCCGGCCGAGCTCTGCTTCAGGGCGATCAGGGCCAGGCTCCGGTCCTGGAACAGCACGATGGTGACCGGCAGGCCGAGGTCGCGCAGGGTGGCGAGCTCGCCGATCCCCATCTCCAGCCCGCCATCGCCCATCACGGCGACGACGCGGCGCGACGGATCGGCGACCTTGGCGCCGATCGCCAGCGGCAGGGCCGCGGCCATGGTGCAGAAGCCGGCCGATTGCAGCAGCGACAGCGGCCGCCGCGCCACCCATTTCTGCGACAGCAGGATGCGGTGGGCGCCGGCATCGACGGTGACCAGATCCTCGTCCCCGACCGCGCGGTTCAGCACCTCGACGATGGCGTGCGGGCCCCAGTCGGCGCGGGCGGCGAAGCGTTCGGCCAGCGCCGCCCGGGCCGCGGCGGGCTCGCCGCCCGGCCAGGTCCGTGTCGTCTTCCCGGCTTCCGCGTTGCCTCTCCCGCTTGCGGGAGAGGTCGGAGCCGCGCCAGCGGCTCCGGGTGAGGGCTCTTTGTCGAGGCCCGGGCCAGCCCTCACCCGGTCGTCCTGCGGACGCCCGACCTCTCCCGCCAGGCGGGAGAGGTCACGCGAGACACCGTCACCTTCCTCGCGATCGTCGCCAGCCCAGGTGGCGTCTGTCTGGATCGCCTCAATCAGAGCCTCGACAGCGGCCGCGGGGGCGGCCAGCAGGCGGGTGCCGGCATGGTGCATGGCGTGATCGGCCGGGGCGGCGGTGATCTCGACGATCCGCTCCGGGTCCGAGATAGGGTCGAGCCAGCCAAGCCGCATCTCGATCGGGTCGTAGCCGACGAAGATCAGCAGGTCGGACTGCTCGAACAGCGGCAGCAGCACCGCATCCGCGGCCGGCGACAGCCCGGCGCCGCCCAGCGCCAGGGCATGATCCTCCGGCACCAGCCCCTTGGCCTTGTAGGTGGTGACCACCGGCGCGCCGAGCCGCTCGGCCAGGCGCAGCAGCGCCGGACCAGCGTGGCCCTGAGCCGCCTCCAGCCCGGCCAGGATCAGCGGTCGCCGCGCCCGCGACAAGCGGCCGGCCAGCACCGCGATCGCCGGGTCCTGCGGCCCGATCGCCGGGCGCAGCACCGCCGGCGGGGCGACCGGCCGCGGCGCCGGGTCGGGCATCGCCGCCACCGCCGGCGACAGGTCGAGATGCACCGGCCCCATCGGCTCGGCCAGCGCCACGGCCAGGGCCCGGGCGACGGTCGGGCCGGCGCTTTCCGGCTCGACCTCGAAGCTGGCCTTGACCAGCGGCCGCAGCAGCGCCGCGTGGTCGATCACCTGGTGGGTGTAGCGGGCCCGGGTCGGCCGGTCGACGATGCCCGAAATCACCACCAGCGGCACATGCTCCTGCGCCGCGTCGGCGATGCCGTTGACCGCATTCGCCAGCCCCGGGCCGACGGTTGCCACGAGGAGACCCGGCGTGGCCGTGGTCACCGAGACGGCGGCGGCCATCAGCGCCGCCGCCGTCTCGTGCCGCGCCAGGTGGAAGCGGATGCCCGCCGCCTCCAGCCCGTCGATCAGGGTCACGACCTCGCCGCCCGGCATGCCGAAGGCGTGGCGGATGCCATGGGCGTGCAGGGTGGCGGCGATCGTGTCGGCGATGCGAGTCATTTCAGAGAGCGCTTTCAGCGGGTTGGGACTCGCGGAAGCGTACGACGAAGGCGACGACCAGGCCGAACACGATGTGGCCCACCAGCGACGCCCAGGCCAACGGGATGAAGCCAAGGAAAGGGGGCAGCCCGGCGATGAGATGCGCCATGATGTAGAGGGCGAAGACCCAGAGGCCGGTGCCGAAGCCGGCGCCGGTCAGCACCAGCGGCAGCTGCGGCAGGATCCGGCGCTGCAGCGGCCGGGCGATGAACAGGTAGCCGATCGGGTAGAACACGATGCCGGTGATGGCATGGATCAGCTCCGCCACCGTCCAGTTCTGGAAGCCGAACACCGACTGCACCAGGGCCGCGGGCTGCAGCGGGCCGCCGACCAGCAAGGGCGTGATGCCGCGGGCCCAGATCTCCCACGCCACGTCGGCGGCGATGCCGGCGAGCAGGATGGTCGGGACGAGGCGGCCGGACAGCATCGGGAACAGGGGCGCGGTGTTGGTCTGGGTCATGGTCATGATGGGATCTCCAATCGAGCTTAACGGTGGGCCTGGATGCGGGCTGAGGGTGAGGCGCGGCCGTCGACCGTCGCGATCAGGCGGTCCTCGGCCTTCAGGCGGCGGCGGGCGCCGCGGATCGCCCGCAGCGCCGGGGCGTCGCCGCGCCGGGACGCGGTCTCGGCCAGGGCCAGGACGAACAGGTCGCGCTGGGCGTTGCTGCCGCCGATCTGCGGCAGGGCACGGGCCAGGCGGTCGAGCGACCCGCGCTCGCCACCAATTCCCGTGATGGCGCGGGCCAGGGGCAGGCCGAGATCGGCCGCGACCCGGGCCTGGTCGCCGCTGCCCTGGGCGCGGACCTGCAGCGCCATCACCAGCTCAGCCGCCGCCGCCCGGTCGCCGAGCGCGACCAGGGCGATCAGGCTGTGCAGCGAGGCGAAGACCAGGGTGGTGTCGGCCCGGCGCTTGCGGGCGATCTCCGCCAGCTCGGCCCAGCGGCCGCCGACATCGACGCCCAGCCGATCCAGCCGCCACAGCAGCGACACGGCGTTGGCCATGTCGCGGAAATCATCGGTCGGGGTCGGCCGCACCTCCTGGTCGTACAGGCGCAGCACGCGCTCATGCTCGCCGCGATCAAGGTGCAGCAGCGCCAGGTGCCAGGCCATGTGGAAGCTGAAATTGTTGCAGCGGGACCAGCTGCCGCGGCTGTTCTCCAGCCACTCGATGCCGGCGGCGGTCTCGCCCCGCATCTCATGGACGTGGGAGACGGCGTGCAGCCCCCAGGCATCGTCCGGCTCCATCGCCACCGCTTGGCGGCCAAAGGCCTCGGCCGCGGCATAGGCGCCGTGCTCCTCGATGGCGAAGGCGTGGCAGCCCAGCAGGAAGCCGGCGGCGGGACGGCTGGGGCACCACACCGTCATCATCCGCTGCGAGGCGGCCAGCATGCCGGCGGCGTCGCCGAGCATGAAGCGCAGCGCATGGGCGATCTTGAACGGCAGGAAGGTGGCCGGCCGGTCGGCGAAGCGGAGGTCGAGGCAATCGGCGGCCTGAGTGAACCGGTCCTCGGCGGCATGGGCCAGCGCCTCGACCAGCGCCTGCTCGTCGGCGGTGCCGCTGTCCTGCGCCGCCAGGGCCCGGCGGGCGGCCGCCAGCGCCTCGCGCGCCGGGGCGGCCAGCTCCTCACGGGCCAGGATCAGGTTGGCGAAGCCTTTCAGCGCCAGGGCCGGCACATGGTCGGGGTCGGCGGCCAGCGCCCGGCCGAGGGCCACGCCGGTGGAGGGCCGGTGGGCCGCGAGGCCGCGCACCGCCTCCTCGAAGGCGGCGGTGGCGTCGGGGCTGGCGGAGCTGGTCGAAAGATCGAAGGCGTCCAACGGCATGTCGGGGTCCTTTGGGCAAGGCTCGACCGTGGCGTCGATCGGGCGACGCGGCGGCAGTTCGGAGGATGGTCGGTGTCTGGCGGGGGGTTCAGCCGTCGCGGGTTGCGACCCTCGACCGCAATGCGCAGGTGCCGGCCGGGCCGGCAGGATGCGTCGTCGCCGGATCCGCGGTCCGTGGAGCAGGAAGAGGCAGGAGACGATCCATGGACTGGTCCGCAGATGGGGCACGCCGCGATGGGCTTGTG
>JAEKLZ010000281.1 GCA_019508225.1 Inquilinus limosus
CGAACGGTCGGTGTGGCCGGTGACGTCGATGCGGGTGGTCTTGCCCTGGAGGGCGTCAGCCGCGGCCGAGGCCACGATCTGCTTGGCTTCCGGGGTCAGACGCGAGCTGTCGAAGTCGAAGAACACCAGGTAGCTGCGGCCCTGCACGATCGGGGCCTCGGTCACAACTTCCGGGGCCGGGGCGAAGGTGTAGCGAACGCCCAGCAGGATGGTGTGGTTGTTGCTGCTGTCGTACTTCAGCTTGACGTTCTGGTCGCTGAAGGTCGGCTTGGTGTTGCCGAGATAGCGGTATTCCAGGTTGACGGCGATGTTCGGCTGGAAGTTGTACGACACACCCGCGATGCCCTGGTAGGCGAACTGGGTGTTGAAGTCCTTGAAGCTGCCGCCGCCGGCCTTCAGCTCGGAATCGAGCAAGGCGACACCGACGCCACCGCCGACATACGGCACGAACGGCGAACCGAAGTCGAAGTCGTAGTAGCCGTTGGCCATGATGCCGATGGTGCGGAAGTGACCATTCTTGAAGATGGTCTGACCGCCAACCTTGGCATCCTTGACATCGTTGGTGCGCAGGCTGACTTCGGCATCCGCACGGAACGAGCCCCAGTCGTAACCGAGGTAGATGTTGCCGGCCGGGCCGACATCGTAGCGCGACTTGCCGTCGATGTTGGTGCCCTTGACGTTCCAGCTGTCATTCTGGCGAATGTTGACGCCGGCGCCGGCACCGACATAGAGGCCAGTGGCCTGATATTCCTGCGCCATCGCCGGGGCTGCAATGAGCAGGGCGGCCGCGCCGACGGCGTACATCACGTTCTTGTTCATATCCAATACCTCGCTGATCACGGTTCAACCGAGGTCTCGTCCCCCGCTTCCTTCAAGGGCTGCGACCAGACCGCTCCCTTTGGATGTACGATGGTCGGGCGTAGACCGCAATTGAAATGGACCGTGCTGTTGCGAATTTCGCGCAGTGTTGCAGCGATGCACCACCATCCCGGCACGGCCATTCGCGACCGGGTTAACCGATTGTTCGGATTTTGGAAACGGAAAAGCGCCGGGCTTCGCCAGGCGGCCTGAATGCAACAATTCTATGACAGTGCCGGAGTCTGCCCCGAATCCGCCGAATCCATAGATTTGTAAATAAATTCAAAGAATTGAATTAGCGACCTGCAGCCGGATCGTCATTCCGACCCCGCATCAGGCCTTCCTGGTGTCTTTGTCCGGTCCGGATGACCCTCATCGGCCCGTCCGACTCCGGAGAATCACCGGTCAGCGCAGCCGGTCGCGGACCAGCCGGGCGATGCCGTCCGCGCGCTGCCCGGCGACGGCCAGCAGGCGGTCGCGGCTGTCGGCATAGACTTGGCGGAGGCCGGCATCGTCGAGGCCGCGCAGATTGACATCGACCGCGTACAGCACCGCTTCGATCGCTCCGCGCAACGTCGCGGCGCCGGCGCCGACATCGCTGACGATCTGGGTCGTCGCCAGCGTCGCCGCCTGGCTGGACAGGTCGAGGCCCTCCAGCGCCGCCTGCGCCGCATTCAGCGGGATCTCGGTGGCGGCGACCGTCGCCCCCTGCAGCGCGGTGCGCCGCGCCGCCTGCTCGTCCTCGTTCGCCTTCGGCAGCTTCAGCGCCGCGATATAGGCGTCGAACACGGCGATGTCGGCGTCGGCATGGGCCGACAGCTCGGCCATCAACCGCTCGCCCGACAGGATCAGCGTGTCCAGGAAGGTCCGGTCAGGCGCCTTGTTGGCGGTGATGCGCAGCGCCATCACCACCAGGCCCAGGCCGAGCGCCGCCGAGACCATCGCCGCCGAACCGCCGCCGGGCGTCGGCGAATCGCTGGCCAGCGTGTCGCGGAAGGTGGCCAGCGGCCAGCGCCACAGGCTGTCTTCGGCTTCTGTCGTCATCACGGTCTCCCGGCGCGGCGCTGCAGCTCCACGGCCCGCAGCAGGTTGGCGAAGATCATCCCGTTCAGGCGTCAGGCCCGGCATACATCATCGCGACGCACCCCGGCTCGACATTTCCGCCGGACAAGGCCATAACGCCGCCGCCCCGCGCCATTCCCCGCGCCACTGGGGCCGCGACACCGACCGGCCGATTCGCGGCGCAACGCGATCCCGGCCCGGAGCAGAGCCCCGGAGCGAGCCATGGTCCCCGTCCTGTTCGCGCTCGGCACCAACCTCGGCGACCGCGAGGCCAATCTGCGCCGGGCGATCGCCTGGCTGCGCCGGGAAACGACGGTCGACGCGATCTCCGCCGTCTATGAGACGGCGCCGATGTACGACACCGACCAGGGCGCCTTCCTGAACATGTGCGTCGCCGCCCGGACCGGCCTCGCCCCCGAGGCTCTGCTGGCCAGGCTGAAGGTGGCGGAGGCGGAGATCGGCCGGCTGCCCAGCCGCCCGAATGGGCCGCGGCTGATCGATCTCGACCTGCTGCTGTACGGCGACCGTGTCGTCGACCGGCCGGAGTTGGCGGTGCCGCATCCACGGATGGCGGAGCGCGGCTTCGTGCTGGCGCCGGCCGCCGACGTCGCCGCCGGCTGGAGGCACCCGGTCGAGGGCCGCAGCGTGGCCGAGCTGCTGCAGGCGCTGGGGCCGCTGTCCGGCGTGGTCCGGCGCGACGACCTGCGGCTGGATTAGGCCGGGTCCGCCGGGGCCGGCCCGGCCGAGCCGCGCTCGACCAGCTCGGGCACCCCCAGCTGCGACGACGGCGTCTCGCCGCGCAGCAGCGCCAGCACCTGCTGGGCGAGGGTCTCGCCGAAGGGGCGCAGCGAGGTGCGGAAGGTGGTCAAGGGCGGGGTGGCCATCACCGCGATCGGGATGTCGTCGCAGCCGATGATCGAGATGTCGCCGCCGACCGACAGGCCGGCGTTGCGCACCGCACCGGCGGCGCCGAACGCCATCTCGTCATTGCCGCACAGGATCGCCGTCGGCCGGGGCGACAGCGCCAGCAGCGCCCTGGTTTCCCGGCAGCCGCTTTCGGCGGTGTAGTCGCCGCAGCGGTGCCAGGCCGGGTCGGCGGCCAGGCCGGCCTCCGCCATCCCCTCCTGCCAGCCCAACAGGCGCTGGCGGCTGCCGTTGACCTGCGCCGGCGTGTTGATCACGGCGATGCGGCGATGGCCCCGGCTGGTCAGCCAGGCGGTGGCGTTCCGGCCGCTGGCGCGATGGTCGGCGTCGACGAAGGGCGTCTCCGGCCGGTCGCCGTCGCGGCCGAGCATGACGAAAGGGAAGCCCAGCCGGCGCAGATAGGCGGCGCGCGGATCGTCGATGCGGACCCGGGTCAGGATCATCGCGTCGACCCGCCGGCCCTCGACCAGCCGGCGCAGGGTCTCGATCTCCTGCTCGTCCGGCGCGGCGCCAGCGACCAGCATGGCATAGCCCATCGGCGCCAGCACCGCGTCGAGGCCGGTCAGCAGCGGCAGGAAATAGCTGTCGACCAGGCCGGCGGGCGAGGGGGTCAGCAGGAAGCCGACGGCGTCGGCCCGGCCGCGGCGCAGAGTGCGGGCCAGCGCGTTCGGGGTGTAGCCGACCTCCCGCGCCCTCGCCAGCACCCGCTTGCGGGTCTCGTCGGCGACATCGCTGTGGCCGTTGAGGGCACGGGAGACGGTGTAGGTCGACAGTTCGAGCAACCGGGCCAGTTCGACGATGCCCAACCGTTTGCCATCCGCCATTCGCCCATCACCCTGTGGTCAGTCCTCGATCTCCGCGAACAGCAGCACCATGGCTGCGGTGCTGGAGGCATCGGTGTCGCCGAGCCCCTCACCGGTGATCGGGTCGAAATACTCGCGGAAGCCGCTTCGCTCGACAACGGCCATGCTGTCGCGGCGGATGCGCGCCGCCAGCTCCGGCCGGCCGGCGCGCCGCAGCCCGTCATGCAGCATCCAGTTGTGGGCCAGCGAGACCGCTCCGTGCCAGGGGCGCCGGGGATCGAACTCGGGCCGGCCGGGCTCGACGCTCGGCACCGCGACTGCGGCCTGGTCCAGCCAATGCTCCAGCCCGGACGTCAGCTCCGGGTGCCGGGTCGCCAGGGTCGGGTCGGCATAGAGCGGCAGGAAGCCGCCGATCCAGGGCCCGCCGACGGCCTCGCCGGCGGCGGCGTCGCGCGAATGATACAGGCCGTCGGCCTTGTCCCAGCACGCCTCCAGCGCCGCCCGGGTGCGGGCGATCATGCGGTCGGCCTCGGCCGTGCCGGCGCGGTCGTCGATCATGTCGAGCAGGAAGCGCAGGTCGCGGTTGGCCCGCTGCAGGACGGCGTTGAAGCCGATCTCGGCGATGCGGAACGGGGGCTGGGCGCCGTCCCGGACCGGGCTGTCGTCCATCCCGGCCTCGCGGGGGTCGACGATTGCCGCCAGTCCTGTGCCGTCGGGGTCCCGCGTCGTGGCGAACCAGCGGTGCCAGTCCAGCAGCTTCGGCGTCAGCACCCGCAGGCGCGGGCGCGACCGCCGCACGCCGTAGCGTTCGAACAGCTGGCGGACGACGCTGGTGGCCAGCGGCGGATGGGTCAGGGCCGGCTGCTCCGGCCCTGCGTGCCGGTCCGTGCCGCCCGGCGCATCGTCATGGACCAGGATGTCCGGCACCCTGCCATCCGGCAATTGTCCGCCCAGCAGGGTCTCGATCTCGGTCCAGGCGCGGGTCTCGTCGAACCCGGCGAAGCCGAGCGCGGCCAGGCCGGAGTCCCAGTTCCGCTGGAGTCCGGCGGGCGCGGAGGAGGTCGGTGCGGTGTAGGCGCCCCGATCGTTGCCCTGGAGGACAGCGATCGCGGCTGCGGTCAGCTCGGTGGTCATGATGCTCGCAGGTCTGTTCCGGCAGGCCGGCAGAGTTTGGTAGTATTTATATAAAGCTTTAGGAAAATTCAAACGATAATCGCAACGTGGCGGTGCGCCCGGACGCGATCACGGCTTTACCGCGGGGCGGGGGACAGCCACACTGAGCGGCATGAGGCCCTTGGCGTCATGCATCCCTGTCATCGTCCTGGCGGCATGGGGGATGGCCGCCCACGCGGCAGAGATGACGGTCGCGGGGATCACCTTCTCCGACGCGGAAGGCGGCTTCGTGCTGGAATCGGCGACCGGGACGGGGCGGCTCGACGATCCGTTCGTGGTGGTCGAGCGGATCACCGGCAAGGGCGAGGCGGCGCTGACCGTCGCCGGGCTGACCGCCGCCTTCGGCAATCGGGTCGGCACCGCCCATCTCGCCGGCTTCGCCCTGGTCAAGGTGGTGCACAACGACACGGCGGACACCTGGCGCGACTTCCCGGTTGAGCTGCAGGAGCGGCGCGGCGACCAGAGCCCCTATGGCGACGGCCTGTCCTTCGCCCAGGCGCCGGAGGCGGTGCGCGGAATCAAGGCCGACCGCTTCGCCGCGGCCCAGATGTATGACGAGCCGCGCGACGTGGTGCTGTTCCATGACGGCTCGGTGCCCCCGGGCGGCACGGTGGTGCTGCGCGTCATGATCACCGACAACACGCCCGTGGCGCGCTTCTACGTGGTGCAGCGCCGGCTCCAGCCGACCGCATCGCTGCCGCCGCCGCGACGCGCCCTCGCCCGGATCGGGCGGTGACGAGCGCGGCGCGCGGAGCGGCACTGGCCGGCCTGCTGCTGTGCCTGGGGCTGCCGGGCGCGGCAGGGGCAGGAGAAATCACGGCCGCGGGGCTGGTGTTCAGCGACGCCGAGGGCGGCTTCGTGCTGGAATCGGCGACCGGGACCGGGCGGCTTGACGACCCGTTCGTGGTGGTCGAGCGGATCACCGGCAACGGCGAGGCGGCGCTGACCATCACCGGGCTGACCGCCGCCTTCGGCAACCGCATCGCCACGGCGCATCTCACCGGCTTCGCCATGACCAAGATCGTGCGCAACGACACCGGCCAGGCCTGGCGCGACTTCCCGGCGGAGCTGGAGCGAAAGCGCGGCGAGGGCAGCACTTATGATGACGGCCTGTCCTTCGCCCAGGGACCCCAGGTGCAGCGCTCGATCTGGGCCGAGGGCTTCGCCTCCGGCCGGGTGGTCGACGAACCGCATGACGGGCTGGTGTTCCAGGACGGCGCGATCCCGCCGGGCGGCACGGTGACGCTGCATCTGGTGGTCACCGACAACATGCCGGCCGGGGCGATCTATCTGGTGCAGCGCCGCTTGGCGCCGACGGCGCTGTTGGCGCCCGACCAGCGCCGGACGGGCGCGACGCCGTCCTGACCGGTGGCCGGCCGCGGCCCGGACGGGCCTGCCCTCTGGCTGGCGGCGCCGGTCCTCGCTATATCCAACGGGCCCGGCACCACCGGCCGGGTCGAGACTGAGGCCCATGCAGATCTTCCGTCACACCGAGAACCTGCCGGCAGCGGCGCGCGGCGCAGTGGTCGCCATCGGCAATTTCGACGGCGTGCATCGCGGCCACCAGACCGTGGTCGCGGCCGCCCGGGCCGAGGCGCGGCGGCTCGGCGTGCCGCTCTGCGTGCTCAGCTTCGAGCCGCATCCGCGCAGCCTGTTCCGCCCGGACGACCCGCCCTTCCGCCTGACCCCGTTCCGGATCAAGGCGCGGCTGCTGGAGGCGCTGGACGTCGACCTGCATGTGGTGCTGCATTTCGATCAGGCCTTCGCCGCCCGCTCGGCCGAGGATTTCATCGAGACCGTGCTGGTCGGGGCGCTCGCCGCCCGCCACGTCGTGGTCGGCTACGATTTCTGCTTCGGCCACCGCCGCGCCGGCACGCCGGAGACGCTGACCGCCTTCGGCCGGCGCCTCGGCTTCGGCGTCACCATCGTCACCCAGGCCTCGGACGAGACCGGCGGCCTCTACTCCTCCAGCCGGGCGCGCGAGCTGCTGGCCGAAGGCGACACCCGTGGCACCGCCGAGATCCTGGGCCGGCCCTGGGAGATCGAGGGCCGGGTCGAGCATGGCGACAAGCGCGGCCGCGAGCTGGGCTTCCCGACTGCCAATGTCGAGCTCGGCGACTTCCTCCGCCCGGCCTACGGCATCTACGCCGTGCGCTGCGCCGTGGACGGCGAGGGCCCCCTGGTCTGGCATGACGGCGTCGCCAATCTCGGCATCCGGCCGATGTGGCGGACCGAGGCGCCGCTGCTCGAGGCCTATCTGTTCGACTTCTCCGGCGACCTCTACCACCGCCATCTGCGGGTGCAGCTGGTGGAATGGCTGCGCGGCGAGGAGAAATTCGACTCCCTCGAGGCGCTGATCGCCCAGATCGGCCGCGACTGCGACGCCGCCCGGCAGGCCCTGGCCCGATAGGACATCTCTCCCTGCGGCATCGATCTCGGGGCGGCTACAATCAATCCCAGTGCTTCGACTCGATTTTAATCCGCATTTAGGGAGATTCCGCGATGGCCGTTGTTATTGTTGGCACGAATGGCGATGATTTCCTGCCGGGCACCGGCTTCAACGACACGATCTCCGGGCTGGACGGCGACGACCAGTTGATCGGCTACGGAGGGGTGAACACCCTTCTCGGCGGCGCCGGCGACGACATCCTGGACAACACGGGCGGGAACAACACCGGCCTGCTCGTGGGTGGCTCGGGCGCCGACAAGATCATGAGCGGATCCGGCTCTTTCGACACCGCGAGCTATGCGGACTCGTCCGCCGGCGTGACGGTGGATCTCCTGGTGTCCCAGGTCGGGTCCGGCGGGGACGCGGAGGGCGACACGCTCTCCGGCATCGATGCGCTGATCGGTTCGGCATTCGACGACGTTCTGTCGGTGAATTCATCCTCCTTCTCACAACTCGATGGGGGAGCCGGAAACGATATCCTCAAGGTGGGAGGAAACGGCGGCAATCTGCGGGGCGGCGCCGGAGCGGACACTCTTATCGGCTCCATCACCGACGATTTCGCCATCGCCGTTTATTCGAACTCTGCGTCCGGCGTGATCGTGAACCTGGCTACGGGCACCGGCTCCGGCGGCGATGCCGAAGGCGACGTGCTGCAGAACATCACTGGCGTTACCGGCTCCGGGCACAACGACCTCCTGATCGGCAGCAGCGCGGACAACCTTATCAACGGCGGCGGTGGCGACGACATACTCCGTGGCGGCGCCGGGGCTGATCGTCTGAACGGTAGCGATGACGAGGATACAGCCGACTATTCGCAGGCCACCACGAGGGTCGCCGCGGATCTGGTCAGCGGTGGCGGGACGCTTGGCGAAGCAACCGGCGACAGATACCAGCAGATCGAGGATCTCCGCGGATCGGCCTTCAACGACGTCCTGTCCGGCGATGCCGGGGCGAATGTGCTGGAGGGCGGCGCCGGCGCCGACGCGCTGGACGGCCGCGACGGCATCGACACCGTCAGCTATGAGCATTCGGCCGCCGGCGTCACGGTCGGCCTCACGACCGGGGCCGCGGTGGGCGGCGATGCCCAGGGCGACATCCTGACCTCGTTCGAGAACCTGCGCGGCAGTGCCTTCGCCGACACGCTGGCCGGCGACATCGGCAACAACACGCTGGAGGGAGGGGCTGGGGCGGACGCGCTGTATGGCGGCGCCGGGACCGACACAGCGTCCTACGTCCATTCCACCGCCGGCGTGTCCATCGATCTCACCTACGGCACCGCGACCGGCGGCGACGCCGCGAGCGACATCCTGGTCAGCATCGAGAACCTGATCGGGTCGGCCTTCAACGACGTGCTGGCCGCGGGCGGCCTCGGGGTCGGCACTTCCCTGTCGGGCGGCGCCGGCAACGACATTCTCCAGGGAGGCAGCCAAGCCGATATCTTCGACGGCGGCGCCGGCTTCGATCAGGTCCTGTACAACAATGCCTACGGGGTCACGGTCAACCTGCAGCTCGGCATCGGCCTCAGCGGTGACGCCAAGGACGACAGTCTGATCGGCATTGAAGGTGTCACCGGCTCGAGAGCGGCCGACCACCTGATCGGAAGCGATGCCGACAATGTGCTCTACGGCCGGGGCGGCGCCGATATCCTTTCGGGCGGCGCCGGCGCCGACATCCTGTCCGGCGATGCCGGGGCGGATCAGCTGGACGGCGGCAGCGGCATCGACACCGCCTATTATGCCGGCAGCGCAGCCGGCGTGCAGATCGATCTCGGCGCCCACACCGCCGCGGGCGGCGAGGCGGCCGGCGACACGCTCACCGGCATCGAGCAATTGATCGGATCCGAATTCGCCGACACGCTGACCGGTGATGCCGGCGCCAACGGGCTGCGGGGCCAGGGCGGCGACGACGTGCTCACCGGGGGCGGCGGCGGCGACACCCTCAGGGGCGGCGCCGGCAACGACCGCTTCGTCTACCTGGCGGCCAGCGACAGCACCGGCGGCCTCGCCACCCAGGACGCGATCGGGGATTTCACGGCCGGCGACAAGGTCGACGTCTCGGCGATCGACGCCAACGGCGCCGGGCCCGGCAATACCAGCTTCACCTTCATCACCGGCGCCTTCACCGGCGCCGGCGGCGAGCTGAGGGTCGCGGCGGGCCTCAACGGCTATGTCGCGGTGCAGGGCGATATCGATGGCGACCAGGTGGCCGACTTCACCATCAACGTGCTGTCGGATCATGCGCTGACCGCCGCCGACTTCGTCCTGTGAGGCGGGCGGGGCCGGTCCGTCCGGCCCCGCGACTCCGCGCGCCTTGACCCCGGGTCCCCTTCCGGTACGATAAGGCCCATGCGCAAGCCGGCCGCCCTGCTCCGAATTATCCGCCCGGCCCCCTGACGGGGGTCGGGTCATCGCGCCGCGCGCATCCCTCCGCATTGCCGCCCACCGGCCCGATTGGGTCGTCCGGCTGGCATCCGAGCGTCAAAGCGGGTATTGAGCCCCGCGTGGATCCACGAGCCCTCATGTCATGACCGCCCAGCCTGCCGAGACACCGGGCACCGCCCCGGCTGCCGCCCAACCCGTTTCCGGCGACTACCGATCCACCGTCTTCCTGCCGAAGACGGATTTCCCGATGCGTGGCGGCCTGCCCCAGAAGGAGCCGGAGCTGCTGGCCCGCTGGGCGCAGACCGACCTGCTGGGCCGGATCCGCGCCGCCTCGAAGGGCCGGGAAAAATTCGTCCTGCATGACGGCCCGCCCTACGCCAATGGCGACATCCATATCGGCCACGCCGTCAACAAGATCCTGAAGGACATCGTCGTCCGCACCCGGCAGATGCTGGGCCGGGATTCGGTCTATGTCCCGGGCTGGGACTGCCACGGCCTGCCGATCGAGTGGAAGATCGAGGAGAAGTACCGCAAGGCCGGCCAGGACAAGGATGCCGTGCCGGTGCTGCAGTTCCGCGAGGAATGCCGCGCCTTCGCCAAGCATTGGGTCGGGGTGCAGTCGGAGCAGTTCCAGCGCCTCGGCGTGATGGGCGACTGGGCCGACCCGTATCTGACCATGACCGATGCGGCCGAGGCGCAGATCGTCCGCGAGATCCACAAGTTCCTGCTCAATGGCGGCCTGTATCGCGGGCTGAAGCCGGTGTTGTGGTCGGTGGTCGAGAAGACCGCCCTGGCCGAGGCCGAGGTCGAATACCAGGACCTGACCTCGGACATGGTCTGGGTGCGCTTCCCGGTGACCAAGGCGTCGCGCCCGTCGCTCGACGGCGCCGCGGCGGTGGCCTGGACCACCACGCCCTGGACCCTGCCGGCCAACCGCGCGATCGCCTATGGGCCGGATTTCGAATACGGCGTCTACAAGGTCGACACCGTCGCCGAGGGCAGCCTGGCCAAGCCCGGCGAGACCCTGGTGCTGGCCACGGCGCTGGCCGAGGCGGTGGCCAAGGACCTCGCCGTCACCGGCTGGACCGCGATCGACAAGTTCCCCGGCTCGGAGCTCGCCGGCACCGTCGCCCGCCACCCGCTGGCGGGGCAGGGCTATGAGTTCGAGGTGCCGTTCCTGCCCGGCGGCCATGTCACGGTCGATGCCGGTACCGGCCTGGTGCACACCGCACCCAGCCATGGCGCCGACGATTTCGACCTCGGCCGCGCCCATGGCATCCCGGCCACCGAGACGGTGACCGAGGACGGCAGCTACCATGTCAGCGTGCCGCTGTTCGCCGGCCATGTGATCACTCGGCCGGACGGCAAGAAGGGCGACGCCAACAAGGTCGTCACCGCGGCGGTCGAGGCCGCCGGCGGCCTGCTGGCCAAGGGCCAGATCCGCCACTCCTACCCGCACAGCTGGCGGTCCAAGGCGCCGCTGATCTTCCGCGCCACGCCGCAATGGTTCATCTCGATGGAGACGAACGGGCTGCGCGAGACGGCGCTGGCGGCGCTGAAGCAGACCCGCTTCGTGCCGGAGCAGGGCTACAACCGCCTGTCCTCGATGATCGAGAGCCGGCCGGACTGGGTGATCAGCCGCCAGCGCGCCTGGGGCGTGCCGATCGCGATCTTCGTCGACAAGAAGACCGGCGAGCCGCTGCGCGACACCGCGGTGTGCCAGCGCATCGCCGCGGCCTTCGAGCTCGAAGGCGCCGACGCCTGGTACAAGCACGACGCCCAGTTCTTCCTCGGCAACACGCTCAAGACCGAGGATTACGAGCAGGTCCTCGACATCGTCGACGTCTGGTTCGAATCCGGCTCGACCCACGCCTTCGTGCTGGAGCAGCGGCCGGATCTGAAATGGCCGGCCGACCTCTATCTCGAAGGCTCGGACCAGCATCGCGGCTGGTTCCACTCCTCGCTCTTGGAAAGCTGCGGCACGCGCGGCCGGGCGCCCTATGACGCGGTGCTGACCCATGGCTTCGTGCTCGACGAGCAGAGCCGGAAGATGTCGAAGTCGCTCGGCAATGTGGTGGCGCCGCAGACGGTGGTCGACCAGTCCGGCGCCGACATCCTGCGCCTCTGGGTGGTCTCGACCGACTATTCCGAGGATATGCGCGTCGGCAAGGAGATCCTGAAATACCAGGCCGACGCCTATCGCCGGCTGCGCAACACGCTGCGCTACCTGCTGGGCGCCCTCGACGGCTTCCAGGACAGCGAGCG
>JAEKLZ010000282.1 GCA_019508225.1 Inquilinus limosus
CGCCCAGGGCGCGTCCTTCATGACGTCGAGGAAGATGTCGCGCCACTTGGCCTCGCGCTCCGCCGCCTTGGCCGGGTCGGCGATCGCATCCGCCTCGGCCGCGCGCTTGTCGAGATCGGCGTTGCAGTACCAGGACCAGTTCCAGCCGCCGGGCACCGCGCCGCCGCAGCCCAGGATCGGGCCGTAGAAGTTGGACGGATCCGGGAAGTCGGCGATCCAGGCCATGCCGCCGGACCAGATCATGGTCGACTGCTTCTCGTCGCCGCCGGCGGCGATGACGTTGGCCTGGGCCAGGGCCTTGATCTCGGCCTTGATGCCGATCTGGGCCAGGTCCTGCTGGATCGCCTGGGCGATGCGCGGCTGCGGGTCGGTGTTGGCGACGTAGAGGTCGGTGGTGAAGCCGGAGCCCTGGCCGGCCTCGGCCATCAGCTTCTTCGCGCCCTCGACATCATAGGCATAGCCCTTGTAGTCGGCGGCATAGCCGGGCATCGACGGCGGCAGCGGCTGGTTCGCTGGCTTGGCGCGGCCGTTGATGATGCGGATGATCCGGTCCTTGTTGATCGCCATGTTGACCGCCTGGCGCACCCGCACGTCATCGAACGGCTTGGCCTTGACGTTCATGGTGATGTAGCCGGTGTGCAGCTGGCTGCCCTGGATGATCAGGTCCTTGTAGGCCGGGTCCTGGGTCACCTCGAGGAACTTGGCCGGCGGGATGCCGTCGCCGGCGATGTCGACCTCGCCGCGCTGCAGCCGCAGCAGCGCCACCACCGGCTCCTGGCCCACCTCGAACACGATCTTGTCGAGATGCGGCAGCCCCTTCTGGAAATAGTCGGGGTTGCGCTCGAACACGATGCGCTGGCCCAGCGTCCATTCGGTCATCTTGAAGGCGCCGGTGCCGACCGGGTGCTTGCCGAAATCGGCGCCGTATTTCTCCACCTCTTCCTTGGGCACGACGTGGGAGAAGTTCAGCGCCATCTTGTGCAGGAAGGGCGCGTCCGGCCGGGTCAGTTGGAAGACGACCGTGTAGTCGTCCGGCGTGGTGACGCCGCTCAGCTCCTTGGCCTTGCCCTTGGACACATCCTCGAAGCCCTGGATCGAATCGAAGAAGCCGGCGCCGGGGCTCTGCGTCTCCGGCTGCACCACGCGGTCGAGCGAGTATTTGACGTCGGCCGCCTTCAGCTCGCGGCCGTTGTGGAACTTGACCCCGTGGCGGAGCTTGAAGGTGTAGGTCAGCCCGTCGGCCGAGACCTCGAAGCTCTCGGCCAGGTCCGGCACCAGCTCGGTGGTGCCGGGCTTGTAGTCCATCAGCCCGTCGAACAGGCTCTTGATCATCGACCAGTTCTGCCAGTCGTAGCCGATGGCGGGATCCAGGGTCGACACGTCGTCCTTGTAGGTGACGGTCATGGTGCCGCCGGGCTTGATGTCCTGGGCCATCGCGGGCGAGGCCAAGGCCAGGGTGAGGGCGGCGGCGCCGGCAAGAAGCATGGATCTCAGCATGAAACCTCCTGTTTTGGGTTCGGTGCGGTTGTCCGTCACCGCAGCTTGATTCTCGGGTCGATGAAAGGGGCGACCAGGTCGGCCAGCAGGTTGCCCAGCACGATGGCGACGGCGGAGACCAGCGTCACCCCCATGATGATCGGGATATCGATGCGCTGGATCGCCTGCCAGGTCAGCTGGCCGATGCCGGGCCAGCCGAACACGGATTCGACGACGACGATGCCGCTCATGAACAGGCCGATGTCGATGCCGATCATGGCGATGATCGGAAGGAGCGCGTTGGGAAGGGCATGCGCCAGAACCACGCGCCAGACCCCCAGCCCCTTGGCCCGGGCGGTGCGCATGTAGTCCTGCCGCAGCACGTCCAGCATCGCCGACCGCATCATCCGCGAGTACCAGCCGGCCCCCAGCAAGCCGAGCGTGAGCGAGGGCAGAACGAGGTGCGCGAAGGTGCCGTAGCCGCTCAGCGGAAACCAGGCCAGCCGCCAGCCGAAGACGTAGAGCAGCAGCATGCCGACCACGAATTGCGGCGCCGAGACGCCGATGAAGGAGGTCAGCATCAGTGCGTGATCGGTCGCCGTGTTCCGCCGCAGCGCCGCGATCACGCCCATGGTCAGGCCCAGCACCAGCTCGCAGACGATGGCGCCGACCATCAGCAGCAGGCTGGCCGGCAGGCGGCTCATGATCAGCGTCGCCACCTCGGTCCGCTGCAGGTAGGAGCGGCCGAGATCGCCCTGCAGCAGGGCGCCGAGATAGCGCAGATACTGCTCGTGGAACGGCAGGTCGAGGCCGAGCTGGGCGCGGATGCTGGCCACCACCTCCGGCGTCGCGCTGCGCCCGGCGATCTGCCGCGCCGGGTCGGCCGGCAGCAGGTACAGCAGCACGAAGGTGACCAGGCTGACCCCCAGCAGGATCAGCACGGCCTGGGCCAGGCGGCGGAGCAGATAGGCGCCCATCAGTGCCGGCCCTTCTGCGTCGGGTCGAGGATGTCGCGCAGCGCGTCGCCGACCAGGTTGAAGGCCAGGGCCAGCAGGATGATGGCGGCGCCGGGGATGAACACCAGCCAGGGCGCGGTCGAGAAATAGGTCTGGTTCTCGAAGATGATGTTGCCCCAGCTCGGCGTCGGCGGCTGCACCCCGATGCCGAGGAAGGACAGCGTCGCCTCCAGCAGCACGGTGGTGGCGATGCCGAGCGTGCCCCAGACGATGGTGGTGGACAGCAGGTGCGGCAGCACGTGGCGCAGCAGGATGCGGGCGCGGGAGGCGCCGAGGCCCCATTCCGCCTCGATGAAGTCGCGCTCCGCGATCGACCGGGTCTCGGTGTAGATGATGCGGGCGATCTGCACCCAGTTCACCATGGCGATCACCAGCGCCACGATCCACAGCGACGGCTTGAAGATCGCGGCCAGCACGATCGCCAGCAGCAGCGCCGGAAAGGCCATCATCAGGTCGGTGAAGCGCATCATCACGGCGCCCAGCCAGCCGCCGACGAAGCCGGCAACGACGCCGAAGAAGGTGCCGATCAGCACCGCCGCGCCGTTCGCGACCACGCCGATGATCAGCGAGGTCTGGGCGCCATAGACCAGGCGCGAGAACATGTCCCGGCCCAACAGGTCGGTGCCCATCCAGAAGCGGCCATCCGGGGGCAGGGGGGCACCCTCCAGCGTCAGCCCGTCGAACAGCTGCTCGTTGGGCGAGAACGGCACGATCCAGGGCGCGAGCAGCGCCGCGGCCACCACCACCAGGATCACGATCAGCCCGAACAGGGCGAGCTTCCGGCGCAGGAGCTGGCTCAGGATCGCCATGGCTCAGCCTCCGCGCCGGCCGGCGGCCGGGTCGGTCGTGCCGGCGGCGAGGTCGAGGCAATGCTCCTCGATGCTGCGGCGGCGCTGCATCGCGGCGCTGCGGATCTCGCGGAAGGCGTCGGCCTCGTTCAGCCCGCGCTGTGCCATCAGGGTCAGGATGGCGCGGACCACCACGGGGCGCAGGCGCAGCCTTGTCTCCAGATCGGCGATCCGGGCCTCGCGGTCGCGGCGCTCGGCGAAGCCATGCTCGGCGATGACCAGGGCACTGAACACGCCGCCGGAGGCGACCGGCTTCAGCAGATGGCCGGTGGCGCCCTGGGCCAGCACCCAGTCCAGCCGGCCCGGCGCCTCGGACCCGATCAGGGCGACCAGCGGCATCGGCGGTGTTCCGGGAGGCCAGGGGAATTGGCCGTCATGGGCGGTGTCGGCGTCGAACAGCACGAAGTCGGCGGCCAGATCGGCCTCGGCCAGCATCGGCCAGGCTGTGCGAGCGGCGATGCCCAGCCGCTCGAGCTGGCGCAGCACGGCATCGGCCGCGGGATGGGGGCGGTGCAGCACCACGGCGCTGCGGCCGCGGAAGTTCGGGGTGGTGGCGGTGCGGCGCATGCTCACTTCACCCGCTTCAGCCGCGGCGCCGAACCGGGCTTGAGCACGCGGCGGGCCAGCGCGGCTGCATCGAACTCGACCAGATACGGGTCCGGTGCCACCGGCGCTGCGGCGCGATCCAGGATCTCGAAGCCGCCATCCGATCCGATCCGGCCCAGGCAGGGCGTCAGCGCCGCATGGTTGGTGCGCGGGTCGATGCCGATCGGCCCCAGCGGCGTGGCGAAGCGGCGGGCGTGCAGCACCGGCCGCAGCGCCTCCGGCGCGTCGGTGCCGGCCTCGCGGATCGCCTCGGCCAGCATCCGCACCGCGGCATAGCCGCCGGCGAGGAAGGCCGAGCTGCGCCGGCCGGTGCCGAAGCGCGTCCGGATCCGCTCGCGGAAGGCGCGGTTCTCGGCCGTGTCGACGCCCTCGAAGTAGATCGCGCTGCTGAGATGGCCGGTGCCGGCCGGTCCGATCAGCCCCAGCTCGCATTCGGTCAGGTTGCAGCTGACGATCGGGCAGCGGTCGGGTCCGAAGGCGGGGTCGCTCTCGGCCAGCTCCTGATAGGCCCGGAAGAAGGCGTAGCTGGACGGGCCGATCAGGTTGTTCAGGATGAAGTCCGGCCGCTTCTCCCGCACCTCCTGCACCAGCCGGCCGACATCCTCGCTGCCGATCGGCAGGTAGCGTTCGGCCAGGACCTCGCCGCCGCAGGCGCCGATCAGCTCGCGCGCCACGCGATTGACCTCCCAGCCCCAGATGTAGTTCGACCCCAGCAGGGCGGCGCGGGTGCCCCAGCGCGGCAGCACATGCTGGAACAGCGGCACGATGTGCTGGTTCGGGGCGGCGCCGGTGTAGATCACGGCCTCGCTGCTCTCGAAGCCCTCATAGGGGCAGATGTACCACAGCAGCGCGTCATGCTTCTCGATGGTCGGCAGCACCTCCTTGCGCGACAGCGAGGTGATGGTGCCGACGATCTGGCGGCAGCCGCCCTCGCGGATCGCCGTCTCGCACAGCGCGTGGTAGCGGTCGATCACGCCCTCGGGGTTGGCGGCGACCGGGGCCAGGGTGAAGCCGAAGGCGTCGTCGGTGTTGACCTCCTCCAGCGCCATCAGAGCGCCGTCCAGCGCCTCGCGCCCGATCGCGCCATAGGGCCCGGTGGTCGAATAGAGCAGACCGATCGCGTAGCTTGCCCGCACGCCTGTCCCCTGAACGCACAAAGCCCCATCGCCCGCCGTCGCCGGCTTGCGGATGGGGCTTCATTGCCGATCTTGCCCCGCGGGCAAGAAGAATGTCGTGTTGTCGGCTCCAGGATACGACCCGGCCGGTTTCTGTCAATTGCGATGCAACTTCGCGTCTGGAGCTAACCACCCTGGCGTCATCGCGAGGAGCGCAGCGACGTGGCCATCCAGTGTTCGGTGCCGCTGGATGCCCACGCCCCTTCGGGGCTCGCCATGACGCGGAATGGGCTAGCTTATTCTCTCTTGGGAGATATGATCCCGTATATGAGAGATTCGACGCCATCGCAGCTCCTGGCCGGCCTCGGCCACAATGGCGGGCCGCCGCTGGAGGAGGAGCATCCGGATTCCGCGGCGTCCTGGCGGCACTTCTGCTGGAAGAAGGCGCATGCCGCCGCCTGGAAGACGCCGCCGCGCGAGGTGGCGCTGCGCCGCCTGGCGCGGGCCGAGGAGCTCGGCATGACCTATCGCGACTACACGCTGGCGATCATGGAGGGGAAGTATCTCTAGCCCGTCGCCATCAGCAGCACATAGCAGAAGATCACCGCGGCCAGGCAGCGGAACGCGTAGGAAACATAGCGGTACTTGGTTTGGCAGATCGCCGCCAGGTTGCGTGCGTTGGCGGTGTATTCCGCGGCAATGAAGTCCGGCTCCGTGCGGCGGGCGGCGTGCTCCAGACGCTCGCCGGCATGGGGCCAGGCCGCCCAGTACAGGCAGACGCCGCCATTGCGCTTGCGCGGCAGCAGCACCAGCGCCACGCAGACCAGCCCGGCCGCCAGGGCCGCGACCAGCACCAGGCACAGCCCCCATTTCGCCGAAGGGAAGGGGACGCTGCGGGTCCAGGTGAAGACCGAGCGCATCTCGGGCGACCACGCCACCAGCGCGATCAGGAAGGTGAAGATATAGGCCGCCTTCTGGTCGGCGATCTTGATCTGCTCGTGGAAGGTCTGGTTGATGGTCTTCAGGTAATCGATATGGTCGGTGGCGTTCATCTCGGCCCGGAACAATGCTTGTTCTGTAATATGACATGGGGATAAAGGCCATGCCGGGAAATCGCAAGCCGGCGGTTCAGCCCGGGGCCGCGGTCCCATCGGTCACGATCTTCATGCGGACCAGATCGTCATGGTCGAGCAGGCGGATATCCCGCCCGGCGAAGCTGCGGGTGATGAACTCGGCATCGACCCCCATCTGCGTCACATAGGCGGCCACCAGATAGCCCGACAGCCGCATCGCCTGCCGGATCTCCTCCGCATCGACCGTCCGGCCGACCCGGGCCTTGTCGACCGCCGGGCGATGGATGCCGAAATCGCCGCCGTCGACCCGCCGCCGGACGCCGCCGAGAAAGGCCAGAGTGCACGCGGAGAAGCAATTGGAGAACTGGGTCTCGATCCGGCCGTCGGCGTGGCGCATCTTCGCCCGTCCGACCACGGTGTCGAAGCCGCCCTCGCGCATCATCTGGCCCAGCCGCGTGGCGAAGACGATCAGCCCGCCATGGGAGTTGAGCCGGACCAGCCGCGGCGGATCCGGGGTCCGCGCCAGGAAGTCGTCGAACCGCCCCGGGGTGGTCCTGTCGATCTCGCCTTCGGCCAGGATCCAGAAGCAGGTGGCGCAGCCCTCCGCCGGTCCCTGCAGCTTGAACTTCATCGAGCCGGCCGCCGCGGACTCGGCCGCCGCCGCCCAGAACAGCCCGGCCATCAGCAGCGACAGACAGGCGTGGCGGAGGCGATCTCGGTTCGGCATCGTCGTCGGCGGCGGGAGACACCGAAGCTTAGGACGAAACCGGGCGGAGCGGAATGATCAGGTCAGCGGCGGCGCCACGAAGCGGCGATAGCCCTCGCGCTCCGCCAGCCGGGCGTGCCAGCGCTGCAGCTGCGGCAGCTCCGGCTTGGCCATGCCCTCGATCCCGAACCAGCGGCGGGCATAGGCGCCCAGCACGATGTCGGCCAGGGTGAAGACCTCGCCCTCCAGGAAGCGGCGGCCGGCCAAATGGCGGTCGACGATCCCCCACAGCGCTGCCACCGCATCGGCCGCTTCCCGGATCGCCGCCATGTCGCGCTCGGCCGGCGGGGTGCGGACCAGGCCCCAGAACACCGGCCGCTCGGCCGGCTGCAGGGTCGACAGGCTCCAGTCCAGCCAGCGGTCGATCCCGCCGCGGATCTTCGGGTCCGGCGGGTAGAGAGTTCCGCCCTCGCCATATTGCCGGGCCAGGTAGCGGATGATGGCGTTGGACTCCCACAGCACGTAGTCGCCATCCGCCAGCAGCGGGACCTTGCCGTTCGGGTTCATCGCCAGATAGGCCGGCTCGGTGTTCAGGCCGAACTGCATTCCGGCGTCGATCCGTTCATAGGGCAGGTCGAGCTCCTGGAGGCACCAGAGCACCTTCTGCACATTGACCGAATTGACCCGGCCCCAGAGGCGGAGCTGCGGCGAGGGGGAGGACACGATGGGTCTCCTTGCTGGGACGGTCAGGCCTTGCCCGGCAGCGACGGCGCCGCAGCGTGGCGGAGGTGGCGGCCGACGACCAGGGCGATGATGGCGGCGGCGGCCAGGCTGGCGGCCAGCACGGCCATGCCGGCGGTGAAGCTGCCGGTCGATTCCCGGATCCAGCCGACCGCATAGGGCCCGACGAAGCCGCCGAGATTGCCGATCGAGTTGATCAGGGCGATGCCGCCGGCCGCGGCGGTGCCGCCGAGGAACACCGGCGGCATGGTCCAGAACGGCCCGAGCGTGGCGTAGATGCCGATCGCGGCGACGCCGAGGAAGACCAGCTGCAGGGTGGTCGAGGACGAGGCGATGCTGCCGGCGAAGCCGATGGCGCTGAGCAGCGCGGGCAGGGCGACATGCAGCACCCGCTCGCCGCTACGGTCGCTGTGCCGGCCCCAGGCCAGCATGGCGCCGGCGCTGACCAGATAGGGCAGGGCGATGATCCAGCCGGTCTCCAGCGTGGTGAAGCCCATGCCCTTGACGATCTGCGGCAGCCACAGGCCGATGCCGTAGAGGCCGATGACGATGCCGAAATAGACCAGGCCCAGCAGGATCACCCGCCGGTCGGCCAGGGCCGGCCACAGCGCGTGCAGCGGCGGGTGCGAAGCGGCGGCGCGGTCGCGGGCCAGGTCGGCGGCGATGGCGGCGCGCTCGGCATCGTCGAGCCAGGGCGCCTTGGCCGGCCCGTCCGGCAGCAGCGCCAGCACCAGGATGCCGAGCAGGCAGGCCGGCAGCCCCTCGATGATGAACAGCCACTGCCAGCCCTTCAGCCCGAACCAGAGATGGGTGGCGTCGAGGATGATGCCGGAGACCGGGGCGCCGACGGCGCTGGCCAGCGGCACCGCGGCCATGAACAGGGCGATGAAGCGGGCCCGCCGCGCCGCCGGGAACCAGTAGGTCAGGTACAGGATCATGCCGGGCAGGAACCCGGCCTCGGCCGCGCCCAGCAGGAAGCGCAGGATGGTGTAGCCCCAGATCCCCTGGACGAAGGCCATGGCGGCAGAGATCAGCCCCCAGGTCACCATGATCCGGCAGATCCACAGCCGGGCGCCGACCTTCTCCAGGATCACGTTGCTCGGCACCTCGAACAGGAAGTAGCCGAAGAAGAAGATCCCGGCGCCCCAGCCGAAGACATAGGGCGTGATGCCGAGGTCGGCGTTCATGGTCAGGGCGGCGAAGCCGACATTCACCCGGTCGAGGAAGCTGACCAGATACAGCAGGATCATGAAGGGGATCAGGCGCAGGCTCACCTTGCGGTACAGCGCCTCGCGATCGGCTTCCGGCACCTCGATCCTCCCCTTTCGTCGCACGGCTCCTGCGACTCGCCGTCGAGGGTAGGAACGGATCACCGATCGCGGAAGCCAAATCCCGTGATCCTGCCTATAAGGGAGCATGATCGGGCGGCTGCGGCCGAATCCGGCGGGACGGGAGGCGATGATGGGCGATCTGCGCTGGTCGGCGGCGGCGGAGGCGGCGGCCGAGATCGCCGCGGCCTGGGGACCGGGCGAGCCCGGCGGTGGTGTCGCGGTGTTCGACGCGCGCGAGCTGCGGGCCGAGGCCTGCGGCGGCGTCGACAGCCTGGCCGGCGGCAACGCCTTCTCCGGCGACACCGTGGTGCGCTACGCCTCGGTCACCAAGCACGTCTTCGCGGCGCTGGCACTGAGCCAGGGCGGCATCGGCCTGGACGACCGGCTCAGCCAGCTGCTGCCGTCGCTGCGCGGCGACCTGGCGACGGTCACCGCCGGCCGGGCGCTGGACATGACCGGCGGGCTGCCCGACCTGGGCGAGACCCTGTCGCTGCTCGGCGTGCCGCAGGGCGCGGCGGTGAGCCGGGAGGAGAGCCTGGAGGTCCTGTACCGCCTGACCGATTTGAACTTCCCGTCCGGGCACGAGATCTCCTACTCCAACACCGGCTACCGGCTGCTCGACGCGGCGCTGCTGCGGCGCGGCACCGCCTTCGCCGATCTGGTGCGCGACCGCATCGCCGGGCCGCTCGGCATCGGCTTCCGGGTGCCGGAGACCTGGCTGGACCCGATCCGCGGCCTCGCCCCCGGCTACTGGAAGGATGCCGGCGGCCCCTGGCAGCTCGCCACCTCGGGCCGGCACCTCTCGGCCTCCGGCTGCCTCACCGGCAGCCTGCGCGACCTGGTGCGCTGGCAGCAGGCGGTGCTGGCCGATCGCGGGCCGGGGCAGGGCGTGCTGGCCCGGCTCGGCGCCACCCGGAACCTTGCCGACGGCCGACCGACCGGCTACGGGCTCGGCCTGGCCTGGTCGCGGCTCGGCGCGCGCCGGCTGGTCGGGCATGGCGGCTCGCTGCTCGGCTACAAGACCTATTTCCTGCTGGATCCGGAGCAGGGCGTCGGCGCCGCCGTGGTCTCCAACCGCGAGGACACGGTCTCGCATGGCACGGCGCTGAAGCTGATGGCGGCGTTGCTGGGCGAGGAGCTGCCGCAGCGCGGCACGCCGATCCCGGACGGGCTGTACGTCGCTGAGCAGGGGCCGGGCTGGCTCGAGCTGAAGGACGGCGTCGCCAGCTTCCTCGGCACCGGTGAGACCCTGTATCCCGGCGAGGATGGCTGGTCGGTCTCGCTCTCCGCCCATTTCCCGATGCGGCTGCGCTGGACGGGCGAGGCGGTGGAAGGCGAGATCGGCCATGCCGCGCGCCGCTTCCGCCCGATCGCGCCGGACGGCGTGCTGGACCGGGTGCAGGGCGAATGGCAGTGCCCCGAGTTCCGAGCCGGCTTCACCATCGACGGCGAGCGGCTGGAGATTGGTGCCGGCCCGGTCCGGTCGTCGGCGCCGCTGGTGCCGCTGGGCGGCGGCCGGCTGCTGGCCGAGGGCCGCGAGGGCGCCTGGCCGCAGCGCATCGGCCTTGCCTTCGACGGCGACACCGCCCGGCTGGCGCTGAACCGCAGCCGGGTGCTGCGGTTCGAGCGGGGATAGGCGCGCGGAACGGCGGGGCGGCGCGTCCCGTTTTCTCGGCGGAGGGGCGGCCGAGGAGACGATGTGATGCAGCAAGCCCGTCGATGGAACGTCACCGCGCTGTTCGATTCCCGGAAGGATGCGGAGGATGCGGTCGAGCGGCTGATCGCCATGCGCATCCCGAAGGAGCGGATCCGCCTGGCGCCCGGCAACGAGATCGACCCCAAGGGCGATCCCGATATCTGGGACGAAGAGGTGCCCACGCCGCAGCAGCGGATGGGGATCCTGGAGTCCCTGCGCGGCCTGTTCTTCCCGGATGACGAGCGCTTCACCTATGGCGAGCATCTCCGCCGCGGCTGCTATCTCGTCTCGGTCGAGGTGACGGATGCCGAACACGACCGCGCGCTCGACATCCTGGACGACGAGGGCACGGTCGACATGGATGCGCGCGAAGACCGCTGGCGCGCCGGCGGCTGGGCCGGCCCGGTGGTGCCGCTGACCGCGGCCAACGAGGACGACACGGTCTGGCGCCGCGACCCGGAGCGCAGCCGGCCGCGCGTCCGCTCCTATGTCGGTGCCGTCGCCGGGGCGAACACCGCCAGCTGACCTCTTCCCGCGCCTCCGGGATCGCGCCATCATCTCACGGCCGGGGCCCGGGAAGGGTGGCCGCCGGCGGAGCGAATCCGGAGGATATCCGATGCAACCGACCATTGCCGTCATCGCCCCCGGGGCGATGGGCAGCGGCGTCGCCCGGCGCCTGGCCGACCATGGCGCCACCGTGCCGACCCTGCTCGACGGCCGCAGCGCCGCGACCGTCGCCCGCGCCCGGGCCGCCGGCATGCAGGCGGCCGACGAGGCGGCGGTCGCCGCCTCCGACATCATCCTGTCGATCGTGCCGCCCGGCGAGGCCAGGGCCCTGGCCGAGCGGCTGGCGCCGGCCCTGCGCGCGGCGGCCCGCAAGCCGGTCTATGTCGACTGCAACGCCGTCAATGTCGAGACCGTGCAGGCGATCGCGGCGATCGTCGCGCCGACCGGCGCCGGCTTCGCCGATGGCGGCATCATCGGCGGGCCGCCCGTGCCCGGGACCCCCGGGCCGCTGCTGTACCTGGCCGGTCCGGATGCGGCTCGGCTCGGCCGGCTCGGCGAACTCGGCCTGCGCATCCGCGTGCTGGACGGGCCGGTCGGCGCCGCCTCGGCGCTGAAGATGAGCTATGCCGGCATCACCAAGGGCCTGACCGGCCTGGCCGCGGCCATGATCCTCGGGGCGGAGCGCAACGGGGCCGGGCCGGCGCTGCAGGCCGAGC
>JAEKLZ010000308.1 GCA_019508225.1 Inquilinus limosus
CCGATTTCAGCCACGCCCAGGGCGACAGGATCGACCTGTCGGTGATCGACGCCAACACCGGCGCGGCGGGCAACCAGGCCTTCACCTTCATCGGCACCGGCCTGTTCACCCACCATGCCGGTGAGCTGCGCTTCGCCTTCAACGGCGCCGACACCACCATCGCCGGCGACGTCGACGGCAACGGCACGTCCGACTTCCACATCACGCTCACCGGCCACATCGCCTTGACCGCTGCGGATTTCGTGCTGTAACCGCCGGCACCGGGCGTCCGGGCTCAGCCTGGGCGTCCGGTGCCGCTCCGCGGCATTCGCCTTGAATTCATGCTATCCTGAATGGTCGCCAGATACGCGATTTCGGCTGCAGGCGATTGATCGGGAGGTCCGCCCTCCGGCCCTCTCCTTTCGGATGGGGAATTTCATGTCCGTGTTCACCGGCACCGACGCCGCCGAGACCATCACCCCCGGTTTCGTGTCGCCCTCCGTGACATCCTCCGGCCAGCCGCGGCCCTCGGCCGAGGCCGACGTGATCTCCTCCGCCGGCGGCAACGATATTGTCGCCGGCGGCCAGGGCAACGACACGGCCTTGCTGGGCACGGGGGACGACACCTTCCTGTGGGCGCCGGGCGACGGCAGCGACACGGTCGAAGGCCAGACCGGCACCGACACGCTCGATTTCGCCGGCTCGAACGTTGCGGAGATGATCAACATCTCGGCCAATGGCGGGCGGGTGCTGTTCACGCGCGACATCGGCTCGTTCGTCCAGGACCTGAACGGCATCGAGCGGATCGAATTCCACGCCTTGGGCGGGGCCGACCGGGTCACCGTCCACGACCAGACCGGCACCGGCCTAGCCCGGGTGACGGTGGATCTGGAAGGCGTGCTGAATGGCGGGGCCGGCGACGGCCAGGCCGATATCGTGACTGCCAACGGGTCCGCCGCCGCCGAGACGGTCACCCTGACGCTGTCCGGCACGGCGGTGGTGGCGACCGGGCTGGCGGCCCAGCTCGTCGTCGACCATGCCGAGGCCATCGACCAGCTGCTCGTCAACGGCCTGGACGGGAACGACCGGATCGATGCCCGGCCGCTGGCGACGGCGCCGATGCTGCTGACCTTCGATGGCGGGGCCGGCAACGACACGCTCATCGGCGGGGCCGGGGCCGATGTGCTGCTGGGCGGCGACGGTGACGACATCGTGATCGGCGGCCGCGGCAACGACGTCGCCTTCCTCGGCGCGGGCAACGACACCTTCGCCTGGGTGCCGGGCGACGGCAGCGACACGGTCGAAGGCCAGGCCGGCACCGACGACCTCAGCGTCCAGGCCTCCAACGCCAGCGAGATCTTCGACATCGCGGCCAATGGCGGGCGGGCGCTGTTCTTCCGCAACGTCGGCAACGTCATCCTCGACCTGAATGATGTCGAGCGCATCCAGCTCAAGGCGCTCGGCGGCGCCGACACGATCGCGGTGCATGACCTGACCGGCACCGACATCACCCGGGTCGGAATCGACCTGGCCGGAACCACTCCAACCGCCGGCGACGGCGCTGCGGACGCGGTGACCGTGGACGGCACGGCCGGCAACGACGTCGTCACCCTGGTGGCGTCGGCCGATGTCATCGGCATCAACGGGCTGCCAGCATCGGTCTCGATCCAGCATGCCGATGCGACGCTGGACCGGCTGACGATCCAGGCGCAGGCGGGCGACGACGTGATCGACGCCTCGGCGCTGCCGGCCGGCCGGATCGCCCTGACCCTGCTCGGCGGCCTCGGCGCCGATGTGGTGTTCGGCAGCGCCGGCGCCGACATCGTGCGCGGCGGGGACGGCAACGACACGGCCCTGCTGGGGGCGGGGGACGACCTGTTCGGCTGGTCGCCGGGCGACGACAACGACACGATCGAAGGCCAGGCCGGCACCGACACGCTCGACTTCGCCGGCGCGAATATCGCCGAGACCATCGACATCGCGGCCAATGGCGGGCGGGCCCGATTCTTCCGCGACGTCGCCAATGTCGTGATGGACCTGAACGATGTCGAGCGCATCGAGTTTCACGCGCTTGGCGGGGCCGACCGGATCACCGTCAATGACCTGACCGGCACCGACGTGACCCGGGTGACGGTCGATCTGGAAGGCACGCTGGACGGCGGGGCCGGCGACGGCCAGGCGGATGTGGGGACCTTGAACGGGTCCGCGGGCGCCAACACCGTGACGCTGACCCAGTCCGGCACGGCGGTGGTGGCGACCGGGCTGGCGGCCCAGCTGGTGGTCGACCATGCCGAGGCGATCGACCGGATCGCGATCAACGGCCTGGACGGCAACGACCGGATCGATGCCCGGGCGCTGGCGACCGCGCCGGTGCCGCTGACCTTCGACGGCGGCGCCGGCAACGACACCTTCGCCTGGGCCCCCGGCGACGGCAGCGACACGGTCGAGGGCCAGGGCGGCACCGACGACCTCAGTGTCCAGGCTTCCAACGCCAGCGAGATCTTCGACATCGCGGCCAATGGCGGGCGGGCTCTGTTCATCCGCAATGTCGGCAACGTCATCCTGGACCTGGATGATGTCGAGCGCATCCAGCTCAAGGCGTTCGCCGGCGTCGACGCGATCGCGGTGCACGACCTGACCGGGACCGACATCACCCGGGTCGGCATCGACCTGGCCGGCACCACCGCGACCACCGGCGACGGCGCGGCCGACGCGGTGACGGTCGACGGCACCGCCGGCGCCGACACCATCTCGCTGTCCTCCTCGGGCACCGATATCGGCATCGGCGGCCTGCAGGCGACGGTCGTGCTGCAGCACACCGAGGCGATCGACCGCCTGACCATCGGCACCGGCGACGGCAACGACCTGGTCAATGCCGGGGCGGTGGCGGCCGGGCGGATCGGCCTCACTTTGTCCGGCGGGGCGGGCGACGACCGGCTGATCGGCAGCGCCGGCATCGACACCCTGATCGGCGGCACCGGGGCGGACCGCTTCGGCCTCGCCGCCGCCACGCACAGCTTGGTCGGGGCCAATGCCGACCGCATCGCCGATTTCAGCCGGGCCGAAGGCGACCGCATCGACCTGTCGGCGGTCGACGCCAACACCCTGGTCGCCGGCAACCAGGCCTTCAGCTTCATCGGCACCGGCCTCTACACCGGCGTGGCCGGCCAGTTGCGCTTCGCCACCACCGCCGGCACCACGACCATCGCCGGCGACGTCAATGGTGACAGGGTGACCGACTTCCACATCGTGCTGACCGGCACCATCGCCCTGGTGGCGGCGGATTTCATGTTCTAAGCCGAAGGCGCCGGGATCAGGCGTTCGCACAGGAAGTCGACGAACACCCGCACCTTCGGCGACAGCTGGCGGCTGGACGGCCACAGCGCCCAGAACTGGCCGGGCGGGGCCTGGTGGGCGTCCAGCACCGTCCGCAGGGAAGTCGCCCGTGCAGTGCAGGCCCAGCCCGCGTTCCGCCGCGGCGACCAGCGCATCGGTGCTGTTGCACACCAGGGTCGCCGGCACGCGGATCGGGGGCTCCCCCGGCTCGGTCCGGAACACCCAGTCCTGCAGCGTGCCCGAGGTCGGATACTTGTAGCGCAGGCAGGCATGGCGCTCGAGATCGGCCGGCCGCTCCGGCACGCCGTGCCGCTCGAGATAGTCGGGCGAGGCCACGACCACGAAGCGGAACGGCCCGACCCGCCGGGACATCAACCGGGAATCGGTCAGCGCGCCGGTGCGCATCACCACGTCCAGCCCGGCCTCGATCACGTCGACGATGCGGTCGTTGAAGTCGAGGTCCAGCTCGATTTCGGGGTACAGCCGCATGAACTCCGGCAGCACCGGCACCAGCAGCCGGTGCGTTGCCGACGGCATGCTGACCCGCAGCCGGCCGCGCGGCGCGTCCAGGGCGCGCTGCAGCTCGGCCTCGGCATCGGCGATGTCGCCCAGGATGCGCTGGCAGCGCTCATAGAACAGCGTGCCCTCGGCGGTCAGGCCGATCCGCCGGGTGCTGCGCTGGAACAGCCGGGCGCCCAGCCGCTGCTCCAGCTTCGCCACCGCCTTGCCCACCGCCGAGGCGGTGATGCCGAGCTCGCGCCCGGCGGCGACGAAGCTGCGCGTCTCGGCGGCGCGGACGAAGGCAGTCAGGCCGCTCAGCTGGTCCATGGATCCCCGGATTACGGAATGATGTTCCGGTCAGAACGGAATTTCTGCCGGTTGGCTGATCATTACGGCCGGATTATCTCTGATGCACGCCGCGAGGACAAGGCGGCCTCCCGTCACCGCCCCCCGTCACCAACGAGTTGCCCATGCCCCGGACTTCGGATTCCGCGGCCATGGCACCCGCGCCCTCCGCCGGCCATGGCCGGGCGGAGAGCCTGCTGGTGCTGGCCGCCGTGTGCCTGTCGCTGCTGGCTTTGCCGTTCAACTTCACCGGGCCGGCCGTGGCCATGCCGGCCATCGCCCGCTCGCTCGGCGGCGATCCGATCGCGCTGAACTGGATCACCAACGCCTTCATGCTGTGCTTCGGCAGCACGCTGATGATCGCCGGCGCCCTGGCCGACACCTTCGGCCGCAAGCGGCTGTTCCTGATCGGCCAGCTGGTGTTCCTGGCCGCCTCCCTGGCCCTGACCCAGGTGCGCGACCTGCTGTGGCTCGACCTGCTGCGGGCGCTGCAGGGCGGCGCCGGCGCCGCCGCCTTCTCCGCCGGCCTCGCCGCCTTGGCGCAGGAATTCGACGGCCCGGCGCGGACCCGCGCCTTCAGCCTGATCGGCACCACCTTCGGCGTCGGCCTGGCCTTCGGCCCGCTGCTGTCCGGCTGGCTGGTCGAGGCCGCGGGCTGGCAGGCGATCTTCCTCGGCACCGCGATCCTCGCCGCCATCGCCTTCGGCTTCGGCTGGCGCTTCATGCGCGAATCCCGCGACCCCGGCGCGGCCGGGCTGGACTGGTCTGGCGCCGCCAGCTTCACCGCCGCCCTGTCGCTGCTGACCTATGCCGTGCTGCTGGCGCCGGAGCAGGGCTGGGGCAGCGCCTGGGTGGTCGGCCTGCTGGCCGGCGCGGTGGCGCTCGGCGCCGCCTTCGTCGCCATCGAAAAGCGGGTGGCGCGGCCGATGCTGGACCTCTCGCTGTTCCGCTTCCCGCGCTTCGTCGGCGTCCAGCTGCTGGCCGCGGCACCGGCCTATTCCTTCGTCGTGCTGCTGATCCTGCTGCCGCTGCGCTTCGTCGGCATCGAGGGCTGGGGCGGCCTGGGCGCCGGCTGGATGATGATGGCGCTGTGCGCCCCGATGCTGGTGGTGCCGATGCTGGCGGCGCTGCTGACCCGCTGGGTCTCCGCCGGGATGCTGTGCGGCGCCGGGCTGCTGGTGGCGGCCGGCGGGCTGGTGCTGCTGGCCGGGGTGCCGCCGGGCGTGGCAGCCGCGGCGATGGTGCCGCCGCTGCTGGTGATCGGCCTCGGCATCAGCCTGCCCTGGGGCCTGATGGACGCGCTGGCGGTCAGCGTCGTGCCGAAGGAGCGCGCCGGCATGGCCGCCGGCATCTTCAGCACCACCCGGGTGGCAGGCGAGGGCATCGCCTTGGCCGTGGTCGGCGCCATCCTGGCCGGCTTCGCCCGGTCCTGGCTGGCCGGGGTCGGGCCCGCCGATCCGGCGGCGCTGACCCTGGCAGCGCAGCGCCTGGCGATGGGCGACCTGGCCCAGGCCGCGGTGGCGCTGCCGCAGGCCGGCCCGGCGCTGCTGGTGCAGGCCTATGGCGACGCCTTCCACGCTTTGTGCTTCGTCCTGGCCGCGATCACCGTGGTCACCGCCGCCGTGGTGTTCGGCTTCCTCTCCCGCCCGGCCCAGGTGGAACCGGCGCTGCAGCCGGCGGAGGCGGCGGAGTGACCAAGCGCCGTCAGAGACCGTTTGGAAATGCGCTGGCGTGAGTCGGCTGGCGGTGGTTTCGAGAACCGGCGCGCAGCGGACGTTAAAGTCCGTGAGCACCGGAAGCGCAGAAACCGCCGTCAGACCGCCGCGCCAGTAGCATTTGCAGACGGTCTCAATGGGGTGGGTGGATCGACAGGATGTAGAGGGCGTGGAGGATGCCGG
>JAEKLZ010000160.1:0-20975 GCA_019508225.1 Inquilinus limosus
CCGATGACGGGCGCTGGGTGGTGGTGCAGCAAGGCATGAACGGCGACAGCCGCTTGGCCCGCCGCTACCACTGGTGCTCCGAGGACCTGAAGAGCTTCGTCGAGGCCCCGCACACGGCGATCGAGGGCCCCGGCCGGGGCGTCATCGTCAACCTGACCGACCGGCGGGCCGCGGCCTCGCGCCGGCGCCAGCTCGACCTGCTGCGCGACCTCGGCCCCGACCGGCTCGTCGGCGAGGTTGCGGCGATCGAAGGCCGGGTGCCGCCGCCGCCTGACCAGCCGTCGCTTCCGCACCTCGTCATGCCGGCGCATCACGACGTCCGGCCCAAGGACGTGATCCTGCGTCGGCTGCACGGGGCGCTCAGCGCCGCGGCGGACCGGGCGCCGGAGGATTTCTCCGAGCTGCTGCTGGTGCCGGGCGTCGGTGCCCGCACCGTGCATTCGCTGGCCATGGTGGCCGAGGTGGTGCATGGCGCGCCCTGCCGCTTCGCCGATCCGGGCCGCTTCTCACTGGCCCATGGTGGCAAGGACCGCCACCCCTATCCGGTGCCGACCCTGGTCTACGACCAGACCATCGCGGTGCTGAAATCCGCCGTCGCCCAGGCCAAGCTGGGCAATGACGAGCGGCTCGACGCGATCCGCCGCCTCGACGACCAGGCCCGGCGGGTCGAGCGCCACGCCACCGGCCCGACCCTGCCGGAGCACATCGCGGTCGAACGCCGGCGATCGCACGACTATGGCGGCCGCAGCGTCTTCGGCTGGGAGCCGCCACCGGCCGAACTTTCGGGCACTGCCACGAAAATGCCCTGATTGCGGGCGGATCGAAGCTGCCGGGTCATGCGTTGTGGGTCTGAGTTGGTGGGTTCGGCCCGGTGGGCCGCCCGGCAGCAGAAGGATAGGATCTGATGATCTCGACTCGCCGCATTCTGGCCGGTGCCTTGGCCGCCGCTGCGGTCACGCTGGCGGTGTCGACCCCGGCTCTCGCCGATGGTTGGAAGCGTGGCCATGGCTGGGGCCCGCCGTGGCGCCAGCACCACGGCTACTACGACCGTGGCTACTACGACCGCCGCCCGGATGTGGTGGTGGTGCAGCCGCGCCCGCGGTACTACTACGAGCGCCCTCGGGTCTACTATGAGCGGCCGCCCGTCTACTATGAGCGCCCGCCCGTCTATGTCGAACGGCCGCCGGCCTACTACGCGCCGCCCCCGGCCTATTACGCGCCGGCCCCGGGCATCTCGGTCAACATCCCGCTGCGCTTCGACTGAGGCCCGGCATGCAACCGTCCCTGGCGCGCCTGTCGCTTCTGGCGCTGCTCGCTTTGACCGCCGCCGCCCCGGCCCTGCTGCTGCAGCCGGCGACGGCGGTCGCGGACGACGACGATGATGACGACGATGACGGCTGGCGCCGCCATCACCGCCACCGGTATTGGCGCGACGGACCGCCGCCCCACTACTACTACCGGCCGCATCGCGACCGGGTGGTAGTCTACGACGACCCGCCGGACTACTACTATGAGCGGCGCCCGCGGCAGGTCTATGTCGAGCCGCCCCCTCCGGTCTATGTGGCGCCGGCGCCGGGGATCACCATCAACATCCCGCTCCGCTTCGATTGATACCGACGGCCGGTGAGATCGACTCTTCGATCCCATCCCCGTCATGGCGAGGAGCGCAGCGACGTGGCCATCCAGGGGCCGGTGCCGCCTGGATGGCCACGCCCCTTCGGGGCTCGCCATGACGAGTTCATGTTTCGAGCCGTTGAGATGAGCTTGAGCCGGCCGTGGCCTCCTGCCGCGGCCGGCTTTTTGCTGCCCACGCCGTTTCCCGCTTGCATTCGGCCGGCAAAGTTCTATCTTGAGATTGCGAATGATTTGCAATCGCTTCTGATGCGGCGGCGATCGTTCATGAGATCACGGATCGGGCGGGCTGGACGACCTAGCCGACGCCATCGTGAAAGCCGTCGATCCGTCGACGATCGGGCCGGTCCCTGGCTGGCGTTCCTCCGGCCCGATCTACACTTGAAGCCTCCGGAGCCTCGCTCCGGGGGCTTTTTTCATGGAGCGCGGCGGGCCAGGACGACGCCGGCCAAGGCCAGCGCGCCCACCACTGCCATGCCGATGCCGGTCCACTGCATCGCGTCGGTGACGGCGAGCTGGTTGAACTGCCACCAGACCTGGCCGCCGCGGTTGCCCAGCACGCCCCCCACCTGCAGTGCCGTCCAGGCCACCCCGACCCGCAGCGGCCCGGCGCCGCGCCCCAGGATGGCGGCGAATCCGGCCAGCATCGCCAGGGCATAGGCCGGGTCGCTGCTGACGCCCCAGGCCAGCGACACCGGCACCTCGATGCTCAACCCGTAGAGCGCCCACAGCACGACGGCCGCGGCCAGCGGACCGGCGACCGGCAGACCGACCGCGGGATGCAGCGCCACGGCCAGCAGCGCCACGGCGACGGCCAGGTAACCGATCAGCGAGACCTGGCTCAGCAGGTCGGGAATCGACCCGCCGGCCGTGGTGGCGGCGTGGATCAGCAGCGGCAGGCGGACGGCGTTCAGCCAGACGATCGGCGTCAGCAGCAGCACCAGCCCCAGCACCGCCGCCGCGACCGCGGCCGGCGCGGCGTGGGTGGTGGCCGCCGGCGCCGCGCCGGTCGAGGCGCGCCAGGTGATGAAGGCCAGGGCCAGCGCCATCGCAGCCCAGAACAGGTACGGCCCCAGCGGGATGGCCAGGGATCCGGCGGCCGGCTGCAGCACCACGGCCACGGCATTGACCAGGATCGGCCCGAACAGCGCCGCCGCGGCCACCGTGATCACGGTGATGCGGCCGCCCGACCCGCCACCCAGCCGGATCAGGTGCAGGTGGTTGCCGACCACCAGCCCGGCGGCGCCGGTCACCGCCACGATCCACAGCAGGCCCGGAAGCAGGACAGAATCCTCGGGCGCCAGCGGCTGGCCCAGCACGGCCAGGAAGCCGGCGAGCGCCAGGGTCACCATCAGGCCGCCGACGATGATCGGCGGCCGCTCGCCGCCGCGCCGGGCGAGGGCGGCCCAGCCGAGGAAGGGCAGCAGCGCCAGCAGCGACTCGGCCGTCACCAGCCCGAAGGCGCCGGCCTGGGCCTGCAGCGCCGGCAGCATCGCCGGGAACACCCCGGCATGCAGCAGCGGCAGGGTGCTGGCGCCAAGGGCGAGCCCCAGCACCGGCCGCACCAGCAGGGCGGAGGGCAGGGCGGAAGAAGGTCTGTCGCCGCGAACCGTCATGCCGGTTCCTTTCCGAATCGCCGGGACGAGATTCGCCCGGTCTACGGCAAAGGCTCCTTCACCGAAAGGCCGCCGCGGCCAGAGGTCGATGTGATCAGAGGTCGATGCGCCAGCGCAGCGATTCGTCGCCGCCATAGGCCTCCGGCTTGCGGAAGCGTTCGACCAGCCGGCCGCCATTGGCCTGGATCACCCGCTGCGAGGCGAGGTTGTCGGGATCGGTGGTCAATACGACATGGTCCAGGCCCAGCGCCCGCGCTTCCGGCAGCAGCAGCGCCAGGCCCTGCGTGGCGTAGCCGCGGCGCTGCTTCCAGGGCGCCACGCTGTAGCCGATATGGCCCAGCACATGCGGCGGCAGGGCGGCGGTGCCGGGCTGCCAGCGCAAGTTGAGGCTGCCGCAGAATTCGCCGTCCCACAGCCAGCGCTGGAATCCGGGCAGCCGCGGCACGGTGCCGCCGTCCGGCAGCGTGATCGGGCCGCCCCGGGCTTCGGGGTCGTCGAGGCCGGCGACGAAGCCCGCCGAATCCTGCGCGATCCGCTCCAGCTGCTCCCGCGCGGCCGCGTCCTTGCGGACCGTGTCCGGGGACCAGCCGCGGCGCAGCGCGTCGGCATATCCGGGCAGGCGGTCGAGGGACGGGGCGATCAGGGCGACGGTCATCCGACCGTGGTAACGGAAAGCCCGCCCGCGGCGCAATGCCACGGGCGGGCTTCCGGTCGAATGTGGTCAGCGCTTCAGCGAACCGGCCGCATCCTCGATCGCCTTGGCGACCACGGCGGGGTGGGCGACGAAGGCGGTGTGGCTGCCGGTCACCGACACGACATGGGCGCCGATGCGCTCGGCCTCCCAGCGCTCCAGGTCGGGGTTGATCACCCGGTCGGCGGTCGACACCAGGAACCAGGAGGGGAGGGTCTTCCAGGCCGCGGCGGTCACCTTCTCGCCGAAGGCCGCGACCGCGATCGGGCCCTGTGTGGCGGCCATCACCGCCGCCTGCGCCGGGCTGGAATCGGCGGCGAAGGCACTGTGGAAGCGGTCGGCCGGGATGGTGGCGAAGCCGTCCGGGCCGGGCTTGATGGCATCGGCCTCGACCGCCGCCGGCTTGTTCTTGAACACATCGGCCGCGGATTCGCCGACATCCGGCGCCAGCGCCGCGACATAGACCAGGCCGGCCACCTTCGAGTCTTCGACCTGGGTGATCACCACGCCGCCCCAGGAATGGCCGACCAGCAGCGTCGGGCCGTCCTGCTGCGCCAGCACCCGCTTGGTGGCGGCGACGTCGTCGGCCAGCGAGGTCAGCGGGTTTTGCACCGCGGTGACGTGGTAGCCCTTGGCCTGCAGGGCGGCGACCACGCCGCTCCAGCTCGATCCGTCGGCGAAGGCGCCATGCACCAGGACGATGTTCTTGACGCCGGCGGGCGCCGCCTCGGCGGCCTGGGCCATGCCGAGCGACAGGGCGGCGGCGGCCGCCAGGGCCAGCGCTTTGACGGAAACGCTCATCGGGAAACTCCGGACGCTGTATGGGGGGCGGGGCCGGCCGGATCGCCGGCCCCATTTGGCGCTCAAGACCTGCGATGGGTCAGGCGACGGTCAGGCGGACGTTCAGGCTGCCGCTTGTGGCGTGCGAGTAGGGGCAGACGACATGGGCGCGGGCGACCAGGTCCTCGGCGATGGCGCGCTCCAGCCCCGGCAGGGCGATGGTCAGGCCGACATCCAGGCCGAAGCCCTGGCCGTCGTCACGCGGGCCGACGCCGACATCGGCGGTCACGGTGCTCTCCGGCGCGACCTTCACCTTGGCCTGGCCGGCGACGAATTTGAGCGCGCTCAGGAAGCAGGCGGAGTAGCCGGCGGCGAACAGCTGCTCGGGGTTGGTGGCGTCGCCGCCCTGGCCGCCCAGCTCCTTCGGCGTGGTCAGGGCGACGGAGAGCTTGCCGTCCTCGCTGGTGGCGCGGCCGTCGCGGCCGCCGGTGGCAGTGGCCTTGGTGCGTTGCCCTGTTACCGTCCCCAGCCGGGGAGATCCCGATGTCCGACACCCTGGAAGCCCCGTACCGCCTGTCCGACCAGCTGTGCTTCGCCGTCTATTCCACGGCGCACGCCTTCAACCGCGTGTACAAGCCGCTGCTGGACCGGATCGGCCTGACCTATCCGCAATATCTGGCGATGCTGGTGCTGTGGGAGCGCGACGGCCTGGCCGTGAAGGCGATCGGCGACCAGCTGTTCCTCGATTCCGGCACGCTGACGCCGCTGCTCAAGCGGCTCGAATCCGCAGGGCTGGTCGAGCGCCGCCGCAGCCGCGACGACGAGCGGGTGGTGCACATCCACCTGACCCCGGCCGGCCGGGCGATGCAGGCCGAGGTGGCGACGGTGTTCGAGGGAATCGGCTGCGCCTCCGGCCTGACGGCGGAGACGGCGGGCGCACTGCAGCGCGCGCTGCAGGCCGTGCGCGACCAGCTGCAGGCCAGCGCCGCCGCCTGACGGCGGCGGGCTCGGCCGTCTGGTCAGCCTTTGCGGCTGGCGTCGGTCGACGGATCCAGCAGCCGGTGCAGATGCACCACGAAATAGCGCTTCTGGGCGTCGTCCACCGTCGCCGCCGCCTTGGCCCGCCAGGCGGCATAGGCCTCGGCATAGCTCGGGAACAGGCCGACGATGTCGACCTTCGACAGGTCGGCGAATTCGACGCTCTGGGTGTCCTTGAGGTCGCCGCCGAGGACGAGGTGCAGGAGCTGCTTGGGCTGGTCGGTCATGGGCTTCACTTCGTGCCGAACATGCGGTCCCCGGCGTCGCCGAGGCCCGGGAGGATATAGGCGTTGTGGTCGAGGCCGCGGTCCAGCGCCGCGGTGTAGATGCGCACGTCGGGGTGCCTGGCGTGCAGGGTGCGCACGCCCTCCGGCACCGCCACCAGCGCCATGAAGCGGATCAGCTCGTCCGGCACGCCGTGCCGGTTCAGCACGTCGACGGCGTGGACGGCGGAATTGCCGGTGGCCAGCATCGGGTCGACCGCGATGAAGATGCGGCCCTGCGCCTCCGGCAGCTTCACCAGGTACTCGACCGGCATCTTGGTGTCGTGGTCGCGATAGAGGCCGATATGCCCCTGGCGGGCGGAGGGGATCAGCTCGATCAGCCCCTCGGTCATGCCCAGCCCGGCGCGCAGGATCGACACCAGCGCCACCTTCTTGCCCAGCAGCACCGGGGCGTCCATCGGCTCCAGCGGCGTCTCGATCCGCTCGGTCGTCATCGGCAGGTCGCGGGTGATCTCATAGCCCATCAGCAGCGAGATCTCGCGCAGCAACCGGCGGAATCCATTGGTCGACCGCCCCTTGTCGCGCATGTGCGACAGCTTGTGCTGGATCAGCGGGTGATCGAGGATGAAGAGGTTCGGGAATTCGGGCAGCGTCTTCATCGGGCCTCGGGGGCGGCGGTGTCGGCCCGACCATACAGGGTGGGGCCGATGGTTCCAAGCGCCGGACCCGCACCCCAGGCGGTCAGGCCCGTTCCAGCGTGAATCCCTCGTCCAGCCAACCGGTCAGGCCGCCGATCATGATCTTCACCGGCCGGCCCAGCCCGGCCAGCCGGATCGCGGCGCGGTCGGCGCCGTTGCAATGCGGCCCGGCGCAATAGACCACGAACAGCGTGTCCTGCGGCCATTCGGCCATGCGCTCGGCGGTGATCGTCCGGTGCGGCAGGTTGATCGCGCCGGGGACGTGGCCGGCGGCGTAGGCCTTGGGCCCGCGCGCCTCGGCCAGCACGAAGCCGGGGGCGCCGCTCGCCATGGCCTCGTGCACATCGGCGCAGTCGGTCTCGAACGCCAGCCGGGCGCGGAAATGCGCCAGCGCCTCGGCGGCCGGGGCGGCGGGAACAGCGGTGACGGCGTTGCTCATGATCGGTCTCCGTGGGGCGTGGGCGCACTGTGCCCAAGCCGGGCGGGCCGGGCCATTGGCACGGATGACAGGGACCGGGCAGATCTTGCCAAACCGCTGCCGTCTGTCCGCGAGACCCTTTCGGAGGCCTTCCTCTTCTCGTCATTCCCGCGAAAGCGGGAATCTCTTTCCGGCCAAAGCGTGACGAGATCCCCGCTTTCGCGGGGATGACGGGTTGGAGGAGCCTGAAAAGGCCATCCCCGCGGCTCAGGGCCGGAAGAAGCGATGGCCGCCGATGGTCAGGAGATAGGCCTCGGGCGTGGCCCAGGCCGGTGCGCGGATGCGGGCCTGGGCGTAGAAATGGGTGGCGCCGCCGGTCGGGTCGGTGAAGATGCCGGCCATCATGTGCAGCGCCACCGACCAGGCGATACGGAACCGGGTCGCGTCGCGGATGGTCAGGTCGCCGGTGGTCCAGGGGAACTGGCCCTGGTCGGCGATGACGCGGCAGATGGTCTTGGGATAGGCCGGGCTGCGCAGCCGGTTCAGCACCACCTGCGCCACCGCCAGCTGGCCCAGCCGCGTTTCGCCCTGGGCCTCGAAATACACCGCATAGGCCAGGCAGCGGGCCTGGCGCAGCACCTGCGGCCGGCGCCGGGCGTCGGCGAGGCGCAGCCGGCTGACGATCAGGCGGCGGATCTGCGCCGGGCTGGCGCCCTCGCGGATGGCGGGCTGGACCGGCTCGGCCACGGCCGGCGCGTCCGGGCGGCTCGGGATCAGGCTGCCCGGGGTCTCGTCGGGCGGCATGATCCAGCCTTCGCCAAGTTCCTGGGGAGCCAGCTCCTGGGGGGCCGGCTCCTGGGCGCGCAGCCCCGGCGCCGGGCACAGCACCAGCAGCACCGCCAGCAGCGGCGTGAGCAGGGCCGCGCGGCGCATCAGGGCGGCGGGGGCGGGAACAGCGGCAGGTCGACGGAACCGTCGGGGCCGGTCAGCGTCACCGAGCCGGCCTCGATCCGGTCGACATGCCAGCCGGACAGGTCGTCGCCCGGGCGGGCGGTCAGGACCTCGCCGGTGTCGTCGCGGCGCAGCAGCGCCACGCTCTGGTCGCCGGCCAGGATCACGCCCTGCACCGTGACCTCGGGCGGCGGCGTGGGCGGGGGCGCCTCGGGCGGCGGCGCCTCGGCCACCGGCGGCGGGGGCTGCGGGCCGCGACGGCCCGGGGTGAACAGCGGCCGCTCCACCGTCGCGGTCAGGTCCGACAGCTCGGGCGCGACCAGCGGCGTCGGGCGCGGCTCGGCCGCCGGCGCCGTCGGCGGCAGCGCCGCCTGGGCGTTGCCGGAGCGCACCACGGCCGGCACCGCCACCGGGTCGTCCGGCCCCAGCAGGTAGGAGATGCCGATCGCCAGCGGGCCCAGCACCACCAGCATGCGGGTCAGGGGATGCCACGCCATGTCAGCTGCCCTCCGGCCGGCGCATCACGCCGTAGACATCGACCGAGACCGTCAGCTCTGGATCCTCCTCGCCTTCGGTCGATTCGGTGCGGATCGAGAAGCCGGGGATGAACAGCGGCGGCGCCCCGGCCTCGAAGGCCTGCAGGATGTTGCGCAGCACCTCGATCCGGGCGCCGAAGCTGGCGCGCAGCCCGACCCGGCTGTAGCCGCCGGGGTCCGCCACCGCCGGCAGCACGGTCATGCTGTCGACCCGGCCGCCCTGGGCGGCGACGACGCCGGAGACCAGCTGCTGCAGCGAGGCGCCGGCGATCGCCGGGCTGCCGCCCTGCAGCGCCGGGGTCTCCCCGCCCGCAGCGGCCACCAGGGCGGCCTTGCGCTCCTCCAGCCGGTCGCGGGTCAGCGACAGCCGGGCCAGCAGCGCCAGTTCCTGGCGCAGCCCGGCGGCGGTCTCTTCGGCGTCGCGGATGGCCACCGCGCCGGCGGCGAAGCCGGCGCCGATCCCGACCAGCAGCAGCAGCAGCAGGCCGACGGCGATCAGGCGGCGGGCGGCGGGGCTCAGATCGATGTTCATGGCTGCGCCCCCGGGGCCAGCGCGGCGCTGATGGCGAAGCGGTCCTGGCCGCGCTGCGGGTCGCGCACACTCGGCGCGGCGAAGGCGACGGATTGCAGCTGCGGCAGCGCCGACAGCACCGGGATCAGCCCGGCCGAATCATCGGCGAAGCCGCCCAGCCGCAGGGTGCCCTGCTCCAGCGACAGCTCGGTCAGCCAGGCGCCATCGGGCAAAGCGCGGCTGACGGTCTCGATCAGGGTCGAGACATAGGGCGTGGCCCGGCGCTGGGCGCCGAGATAGGAGCCGGCCTCCTCCAGCGCCCGGATCTCCGCCTGCAGGGCGCTGGCCGGCGCGGTCTGGGCCCGGGCGGTGGCCACCTGGTCGCGCAGATCCGACACCGCCGACCAATGCGCCGCGACGGTCCAGACCAGCCAGGCCGCCGCGATCGCGGCCGGGGCGCCGAGGCCGAGTCCGCCGAGCCAGGCCAGCCGCCGCATCGCCCGGCGGCGCTCGGCATCGATGTCGTGGCGCAGGTCGGGGCCAGCCGGCGCCAGCGGATCCTCGCCGGCCAGGTCGACCACATCCGGGGCCCAGCCGGCGGCGCGCGCCGCCTGCACCGCCGCGTCGACCTGCTCGCGCGGCATCGCCGTCAGCTCGACCGCGATGGTGGCGGCGTCGCCGGTCGGGGGCAGGCGGCGGGCGCCGAAGGCGACGGTGCCGGACGGCCAGGGTGTCAGCCGGTCGAGCTCGAAGCGCAGCACCCGGCCCAGTGCCTGTTCGGCCTCGCGCGGCAGCACGATGCGGCGGCGCAGCCCGGCCTCGGCCGGGAAGCGCAGCACCACCTCGGCGCCGCGCCGTTGCGTGCCGCCGGCCGGGACATGGCCCAGCGGCACGTCGCGCAGGGTCTTGCGGCCACGGCTCTCGATCAGCCGGGCGCCGTCCTCGCGCCATAGCAGGATCAGCCGGTGCCGGCGCCGGACCGGGCGGAACAGCCAGCGGTCGGGCACCAGCCCGGTCAGCTCGTGCCACCACCAGCGCAGAAACACCACCGCTCGACGGATCATGCCGGCGATCATGCCGGGTCCTCCCCCACACGCCGGCCGAAGCCGGCCTCCCGCCAATCCAGGATACGATAGAAGCTCTGGCCGTCGGCGGCGACCCAGATCACCGCTTCGACCCGTCCGCGCGCGCCGCGGGCGGTCGCGGCCTCGACGCTGACGCTGTAGACCGGCCCTGGCGCGGGCCGCAGCAGCTTGCCGACATCCGGCGGCAGCAGCGCGGCCAGCCGCTCCGGCGTTGGCGCCGGGCGCTGCTGCCGGGCCCGCACCACCGCCTCGGCCTGGGCGCGGGTGACGCCGGGCAGGGCCTGCAGCACCAGCGGGTCGGCGGCGAAGGGATTGATACCGCCCGCCGGTGACAAAACCGTGACCAGCGGCATCAGCGCATCGGCCAGGGTCCGGCTGATGCCGGGGATCGTGCGCAGCTCCTCGGCCGACTGGAACGGCCGGGCTAGTTCGTCCGGCTTGTCCGGATCCGGCGCCGCCGCAGCCCGGGCGGCAGGCGGGGGCCGGTTGCCGTTCTGGCCGTTCGCATCCCCGCCGGCCGGCTGGCCGGGCGCGGCCTGGGCGCCGCCGCGCCGGCGCAGAATCGCCGTGACCAGGCGTGGCGCTGCTTCGGGCGTGCCCAGCACCACCGTGATCAGCCGCGTCAGCGTCTCCTCATCGGCCCGGTTCAGGTCGACCCGGCCGGCCTCGTCGCGGATGCGCACGATGATCCGGTCGTCGCCGATCTCGGCCGGATAGGGGGTGTCGTCGGCGCGCCAGCCGCGATTGTCCTCGGCGGTGCCCAACCCCAGCACCGCCAGCTCGATGCCGCCATGCAGCAGCGCCCGCAGGCGGATCTCCTCGGCGCCGTTGGCGGCGACGCGGGCCTCGGTCCGGCTGCTCAGGCTGAAGCCGATGGTCAACATCGACAACATCACCAACGTCCACAACACCACCACCAGCGCGACGCCGCGCTCGGTCCGGCGCGGATCGCGGGGCGCGGCGGGGCGGGGGTCAGCCGGCCTTGGCATCGCGCTGCACCGACAGGCTGCAGAAATCGCCCGAATCCGGGCTGGCGGGGGCGGCGGGCGGGTTGGCGGAATCGGCCGCAGCCTGTGTGCCCTGCTGCGGCTGGGGCGGGGTCTGCGGTTGCGGCTGTTGTTGCTGCGGCTGCTGTCCGGCCTGCTGCTGCCCCGCCGGGGCGTTCGGCTGCCCGTCCGGGGCCGGGCCGTTCCCAGCGGTGATGACGCGGACGCAGGCGGGCTCGAGGTCGACCGGCAGCGGCACCACGATGTCCGGCCACACCGCCAGCCCTTCGGCGTCGCGGCTGCTCAGGCGGATCAGCCGCGGCGGCGCCTCCCGGTCCGGCCAGGGCGAGACCCAGCGCGGCCGCTGCTCGCCGGGCACGGTGCCGAAATAGTCGAAACGGTACGCGACCCGGCCGCGGGACAGGACCAGGTCGTCGGTCGGCTTGGCGGCGGCGAAGCTGCCCAGTCGCGGGTCGAAGCCGGCACGGGAATAGCGCAGGGTCGACTGGCCGGGCTGGACATCGACGTAGAAGAAGGCGATGGCCAGGCCGGGGGCGCCGGGGAAGCCCGGATCGGCCACCACCAGCCCGACGCGGTCGGGATCGCCGCGGAAGGTGGCGGTCGGCTTGGCGCCGAGCTCGGCCTGCCAGGTCAGGCGCCGGGCCGCCGCCGCCTCGCGCCGCAGCGTCGACTGCACCAGGGCGATGGTCTCCGACGCCTCGGCGGCCCGGGCGCCGCGGTCCCAGCCGGCGGTGACGAAGCGTAAGCCCCCGGTCAGCAGCACCATGATCAGCGCCAGCACGACCATGGCAATGATCGTCTCGAGCAACGTGAAGCCGCGCTGGTCGCGGGGGCCGATGCGCGGGCTCATTGCACCGCCACCAGCGCCAGGGTGGTCATTTCGAAGCGCGGGCCCGAAGTGGTGGGCTCGACGGCGATGCGCAGCCGGGCCAGCCGGGCCTGGCGGGCGCCCAGCGTCACGGTCTGGCGCGGCGCCTGGTCCCAGCCGTCGGCGACGATCCGCCAGCGATAGCCGTCGTCGGTCTCGCCGGACAGGGTGCTGCCCAGCTTCAGCGGCGTCGGCAGGCTGTCCAGCTGCGCCGCCAGCCCTTCGGCGACGATGGCGGCTCGCTGCAGCCCGTCGGCGCGGGCCAGGCCGGTCAGCCCGGTGCCGAAGATCCGAAAGATCACGGTCAGGACCAGCCCCAGGATGGTCAGGGCGACCACGACCTCGATCAGGGTGAAGCCGCGCTCATGTTTCATCGCCGGGCTCCACGATCCGCACCCGTCCGGTCAGCCAGTTGACCTCGACCTGATAGGTGCGGCTTGGGCCGGCCAGGCGGATGGTGCCGCCGGTCGACCTTCCGTCCGGCAGGAAGCGGATGCCCGGATGGCCGGCGCGGTCGGCGGCGATCTCGGCGCTGGTGACGTCGATGGTGATGCCGTCGGCGATGCGGTGGCGCAGCGGTGCGGCGACCGGGCCGAAGCTGCGGCCCACCGGGTCGATCACCACGCCCTGCGGCCCATCGCGCAGGATGGCGTCGCTGCGCGCCTGCCGCAGCTCCGACGCCAGCGTCGCCACGGTGCGCTTCAGCTGGGCCTGGGCCGAGCCGCGCGCGAGCATGGGCGGCACCAGCGCCGCCACGACGCCGAGGATGACCAGGACCACCAGCAGCTCCAGCAGGGTGAAGCCGCGGTCGGTCCGGGTCCGATCACCAGCTGGTGATGTCGGCGTCATCGCCGCTGCCGCCCTCCCGCTTGTCGGCGCCCAGCGAGTACAGGTCGAAGGCCCCGTGCTGCCCGGGTGCCCGGTAGTTGTAGGCACTGCCCCACGGGTCCTCCGGCAGCGCGTTGCTGCGCAGATACGGTCCGCTCCAGCCGCGCACCCCGCCGGGGTTGGCCATCAGCGCCTTCAGCCCCTGGGCGGTGGTCGGATAGCCGCCGACATCGATGGCGTAGAGGTCGAGGGCGGATTTGAAGTTCTCGATCTGCAGCCGCGCCGAATCCGCCCGGGCGCCGCCCAGATAGGACAGGATCCGCGGCCCCACCAGCCCGGCCAGCAGGCCGAGGATGACGAGCACGACCAGCAGCTCGATCAGGGTGAAGCCGGCCTGGCGGCTGCGGCGGATATCGGGCGTATGGTTCGGTGTCTGGGACATGGTCTCTCAGAAAGCGAGGTCGTTGATGCTGATGACGGCCAGCAGGATCGACATGACGATGCCGCCCACCGCCAGGCCGAGGACGATGATCAGGGCCGGCTCGACCAGCGTGACCAGCCGCTTGATCGCGGCTTCCAGCTTGCGCTCATACGCCTCGGCGATGTGCGCCGAGGTCATGTCGATCCGCCCCGTCTCCTCGCCGACGCGCAGCATCTGCACGGCGAGCGGCGGGAACAGGCCGGTCTCGGCCAGCGGGTCGGCCAGGCCGCGGCCTTGTCGCACGCCGGTGATGACAGTCTCCATCGCGGCGCTGACGGCGGTGTTCGAGACCACGTCGCGCGACAGGGCGATGGCCGAGGGCAGGTCGACGCCATTGCCGACCAGGGTCGACAGGGTGCGGCAGAACCGGGCGGTCGCCAGGGTGCGGACCAGCGGGCCGATCAGCGGCAGGCGCAGCATGGCGCGGTCCCAGGCCAGGCGCGGTCCGGGCTGGGCCAGGATGCGGCGGACCACGATCACCGCGGCGACGATGCCGAGGGCGACCATCCAGCCATAGTCCTGGCAGAAGCGGCCGATGGCGATGACGATGGCGGTCGGCGTCGGCAGCGCGGCCCCGGCATCCTTGAAGATGGTCTCGAACTGCGGCACCACGAAGGTCAGCAGCAGGAACACCGAAGACAGCGAGACGATGATCAGGATGGCCGGGTACAGCATGGCCGAGACCACCATCTCGCGGGTCTTCTCGCCGCGCTCGCGCAGATCGGCCAGCCGCTCCAGCACCACGTCCAGCGTGCCGGAGCTCTCGCCGGCGCGGACCATGTTGACATAGAGCCGCGGGAACACCGGCCCCTGCTCCTCCAGCGCCGCGCTCAGGCTGGCGCCGGCCCGCACCCGCGCCAGCACCTGGGCGGCCAGGGCGGCGACCGTGCCGGTGCCGATGGACAGCGTCACCAGCGCCTGCTCCAGCGGCTGGCCGGCGGCCACCAGGATCGCCAGCTCGCGCGTCATCTGGGTGATCTCGCCGGATTTCGGCCCCCGGCGCCGGCGCAAGGTCCCGCCGCCGGCTGTGCTGCCGCTGCGACCCGCCTGGCTGCGCACCGGCGCCATGCTCAGCGGCAGGATGCCCGTCGCCTCCAGCTTCGTCGTCAGGCTGGCCTCGTCCGCCGCCTCGGCCCGGCCCTCGACCACCGCGCCGCTGCCGTCGATCGCCTTGTATGCGAACACCGGCATGGCCTCACCACTCCTCGGTGACGCGGTGGATCTCGTCCAGCGTGGTCAGCCCGGCCAGGCATTTGTGCAGGCCGTCCTCGTACATCGTGACCATGCCGGCCCTGCGGGCCGCCTGGGTCAGGGTGGAGGTGGGGATGCGGTCGCGCAGCAGGTCGCGGATCTCGTCGTCCGGCGCGAAGTACTCGAAGATGCCCATCCGGCTGGTATAGCCCAGGTCGTCGCAGGCCGGGCAGCCGACCGCCTCGTACAGCTGCGGCGCCGCCATCGCCAGCGGCCGGGCCGCGGCGGCGCGCTCGACCAGCCCCAGCGGGGTGTCGACCGGGCGGCGGCATGCCGGGCACAGCCGCCGCACCAGGCGCTGGCCGATCACCCCGGCGATGGTCGAGGTCAGGAGATAGCCGTCGACATGCATGTCGAGCAGCCGGTTGATCGACCCGGTGGCGCTGTTGGTGTGCAGCGTCGACAGCACCAGATGGCCGGTCAGCGCGGCGTGCACGGCGATGTTCGCGGTCTCGCCGTCGCGGATCTCGCCGACCATGATCACGTCGGGGTCGTGACGCATGCAGGACCGCAGCACCCGGGCGAAGTCCAGCCCGATCTGCGGCCGGACGTTGATCTGGTTGACGCCCTTGATCTGGTACTCGACCGGGTCCTCGACGGTCAGGATCTTCCGGCTCGGCTGGTTGAGGATCCGCAGCGCGCCGTACAGGGTCGTGGTCTTGCCGCTGCCGGTCGGGCCGGTGACCAGCAGGATGCCGTGCGGCCGGGCCAGCTGCTTCATCAGCAGCGCCTCGACCTCCGGCGCGAAGCCGATCGCGGACAGCTCGATGTCCATCCCCGCCGTGTCCAGCAGGCGGATGACGACGTTCTCGCCATGCAGCGTCGGCACGGTGGCGACACGCATGTCCATGCTGCGGCCGCCGACCGTGAAGCGGGCGCGCCCGTCCTGCGGCAGCCGGCGCTCGGCGATGTCCAGCTTGGACAGGATCTTGATCCGGCTGATCAGGGCCGGGGCCAGCCTGACCGGCGGCGCCTTCATCTCGCGCAGCAGGCCGTGGATGCGGTAGCGGACCTTCACCTCGTCGCGGTAGCACTCGACATGGATGTCCGAGGCGTGCATCCGGATCGCATCGCTGAAGATCTGGTTGACCAGGCGGATGACCGGCGCCTCCTGCGCCAGGTCGCGCAGATGCTGCACGTCCGGATCGCCCGCCGCTTCCTCGGTCTCGGCGCCGATGTCGTCGACGATCCGCTCGACCGCGGACCGGCCGCTGTCGAAATAGCGGGCGAAGGCGTCGTCCAGATCCTCGGTGGCGGCGACACAGGGCTGGACCGGCCGGCGCGTCGCCAGCTCCACCGCCTGGCGGGCATAGGCGTCGCCCGGGTCGGCCATGGCCAGGACCACGCCGCCCTCGGCCTCGGCCAGCGGCAGCACCCGGGATTCGCGCAGGAAGCGGGGCGACAGCCGGCCGTCGAACAGCGGCGCCGGCGGGAAGGCGTCGGGGCCGACCAGCGGCACGCCGTGCTGCAGCGACAGCGCCAGCGCCTGGTCGCGGCCGGACACCAGCCCCAGCTTGGACAGCAGCGCCGGCACGCCGTCGCCCGAATTTTCCTGCAGGCGCGAGACCCGCGCCCGGTCCTCGGGGCCCAGCTTTCCGAGCTCGACGAGAATATCCAGGAGCGGTTTCACATTGCCCTTCCGGTGCCGGTCCCTCGCGCGACCCATCGCGCCCCATATCATCGCCGGGCGGCGGGCGACCGGCAATCTCGGCCGTGCCGGGACAGCGGTCAAACGAAATGTTTTTGTCTTATCAATAGGTTGCTCAGCCGATTTCAATAAAACTTAACATGAATGCAACAAATTTGCTCGAATCGAGGCCGACTGCGCTTGTCACTTGTGGAGCCGGAGCCGACCGGTTATGGCTCGGCGTCGCAGCCGGGGGATGGCTTCAGTGGTTTTCAGGGCGTTTTCCTTCAGAATCCTTGCGGTTCCGCTGTTGTTGGCGCTGATGTCGTGCGGACAGCAGAACCCGAACCAGTCGCCCTCGATGTTCGACGACCTGGCCAACCGGTCGCTGGCCGCGCCCGGCGATGCCCGCTCCCGGTCCAACGTCGTCTCCTCGACCGGACGGACCCAGCCGGTGCGCCAGGCCCAGGTCTATCCCGGGATCGACGCGGTCCCGGGCGAGCCGCTGGCGACGGGCGCGCAGATCCAGGCGCAGCCCGGCGGCTATCAGGTCAATTTCAACAATGCCGACCTGGCCCAGGTGGTGCAGGCGGTGCTGGGCGACCTGCTGCACCAGCCCTACACCATCGACCCGAGGGTCACCGGCACGGTGACGCTGTCGACCCAAGGGCCGATCAGCCCGAACGACCTGATCGCGATGCTGGAGACGGTGCTGCGCGCCACCGGCGCCGCGCTGGTGCAGGACGACCGGGCGGGGTACCGGATCCTGCCGCTGGGCGAGGCGGTGTCCGGCCGCACCGTGCTGCAGCTCGGCACCGACCCGAAGCCGCTGCCGGCCGGCTACGGCATCACCATCATCCCGCTGCGCAACGTCTCGGCCGAGACCATCGGCCCGCTGATCGCCCCGGCGACGAATCCGGAGCTGGTGCGGATCGATCCGACCCGCAACCTGGTGCTGATCTCCGGCACCAGCGCCGACCGCGCGGCACTAGGCGCGACCGTCCAGTCCTTCGACGTCGATTGGCTGCGCGGCATGTCGTCGGGGATCTTCCCGCTGCAGCAGGCGCAGCCCGAGGCGGTGATCAAGGAGCTCAGCGCCGTGTTCGGCGGCGCGCCCGACCGCGGCCCGCTGAAGGGGCTGATCAACTTCATGCCGGTGGAACGGCTCAACGCCGTGCTGGTGGTCTCCTCCCGCGTCGACAAACTGAACGAGGCCGGCCGCTGGATCCGGCGGCTGGACCAGGGCGATTCGGACGACGAGCGGGTCTACGTCTACATGGTGCAGAACGGCACCGCGGCGAACATGGCCCGGGTGCTGGGCCAGGCCTTCGGCAAGGTCGATCAGGCCGGCGCCTCGCCCTTCGATGACGAGCTCGGCTCGGATGTCGCCCGCGGCCTCGGCCAGTCCAACAGCAGTAGCACCGGCATCGGCGGCGACCAGGCCAATGCCGGCACGGGGGGGACGTCCGGCACCCCCGGCCAGAGCGCGTCTGGGCAGCCGGGCTCGGGGACCTCGTCGCAATTCGCGCCGATCGACTTCAATGCCCAGCAGAAGGAAGGCGACGCCTCGATCCTCGGCCTCGCCGGCGCCCAGGCCGGCAAGGCGGCGGTGTTCAAGCTCGACAAGCTGGGCGAGGTCCGGGTGGTGCCGGACCGGGACAAGAACGCGCTGCTGATCCGGGCCAGGCCCGCCGCGTTCCGGCTGATCGAATCGGCGCTGCGCGCGATCGACGCGAGCCCGCTGCAGGTGGTGATCGAGGCGACGATCGCCGAGGTGACGCTGAACGACCGGCTGCAATACGGCGTCCAGTACTATCTCGAAACCGGCTTCGGCTCTGCCGGCTTCACCGTCCGGGACGCCGGCAGCTCGCCGTCCGGAACACTCGGCACCCCGATCCCGCAGGCCAGCTCCGGCCTCAATCTGGCGGTCTCGAGCGGCGGTGCCCGGGTCGTCCTCAACGCGCTGTCGTCGATCACCAACGTCAAGGTTGTGTCGGCCCCGACCCTGGCTGTGCTGAACAACCAGACCGCGCGGCTGCAGGTCGGCAACCAGGTGCCGGTGCGGACGCAGCAGAGCCAGTCGACCGACAACACCGACTCACCGGTGATCAGCAACATCGAATACAAGGACACCGGCGTGATCCTGAAGGTGACGCCGCGGATCAACTCCAACAACGACGTCAGCATGGACGTGCAGCAGGAGGTGTCGAGCATCGTCAATGACGCCGCCTCGACCCAGGCCGACGCGCTGGCGCCGACGATCTCGACCCGCCGCATCGGCTCGATCGTCTCGGTCGCCAACGGCCAGACCGTGGTGCTGGGCGGGCTGATCCAGGAGAACCAGCAGAACGGCCGCAGCGGCGTGCCGGTGCTGCAGGACATCCCGTTGCTCGGCAACCTGTTCTCCTCCACCAGCAACTCTCGCGACCGGACCGAACTGGTTGTCTTCATCACCCCGCGGGTGATCCGCAATGCCGCCGATGCCCAGGCGATCGCGGAGGAGCTGCGCTCGCGGATGCAGGCGCTGCGGCCGCGCGCCGCGGGCGGGCAGCCGCGTCCGCTGCGACCATAGCGGCGTGACCCCGGTCCAGATCGGGCTGGTTGTCGTCTCGCCGGTCGTCGGCAGCTTCGTCGCCGCCGCGGCGCATCGCCTGCCCGACGATGTCCGCGGCCTGCTCTTCGGCCGCTCGCGCTGCGATCATTGCCGACAGCCGCTGGCGCTGCGCGACCTGGTGCCGGTGCTCAGCTGGATTGCCCTGCGTGGTCGCTGCCGTCATTGCGGCGGCACCATCGACCCGGCGCATCCGGTGATCGAGCTGGCAGCGATCGGCATCGCCCTGGTGGCGCTCGCCGCCGGCGACCCGGCCCTGATGCCCGGCACCTGCCTGCTCGGCTGGTGGCTGCTGCTGCTGGGCGCCATCGACCGCCGCACCGGGCTGCTGCCGGACATGCTGACCCTGCCGCTGGTCCTGGCCGGCCTGCTGACGACGCTGCTGGAGCCGGTCGGCCCGCTTTGGCCGGACCGGGCGATCGGCGCCGCTGTCGGCTGGCTGCTCCTCGCCGGCCTCGCCTTCGCCTATCGTCGCCTGCGCGGCCGCGACGGGCTCGGCCTCGGCGACGCCAAGCTGCTGGCGGCCGGCGGCGCCTGGCTCGGCTGGCAGGCTCTGCCCTGGGTGGTGCTGGTCGGCGCCGGCGCCGCGCTCGTGGCCGTCCTGGTCGCCGCCCGCGGGCAGGTGTCGCGCCACACGGCCATCGCCTTCGGCCCCTGGCTCGCCCTCGGCATCTGGGTGATGCGGCTGCTGGGGCCCCTCTGAGAGGTCTCTACGGCCGGATGTCGATCACATCCTCCAGCTTGGCGATCTCGAAATCCGAGATCAGCACGTCGACCCGCACGGTCCAGCGGCCGGGCACCGGGATGACCAAGCCGTCGACGCGCCAGGAGCCATCGCCGGGCTTCACGGCCTTGCGACGGATCGGCTCGATCCCGGCGGCGGGGTTGGACAGCACCAGCGTCACCTCCTTCGCGTCCAGCGGGCCGAAATCGCCGGTCAGCACCACGATCGAGGCCGAGACGGGGCCGGCCCGGCCGGGGGTGATGGTCAGGTCGGCCATCGCCGGGGCGGTGTGGATGTGGATCGAGGCCGGCCGGGCCGCGGCCTCTGCCAAGGCGCGCGGCGGCGGGGTGAAGCGCCAGGTCGCGGCCGCGGCGAAGATCGCCAGCACCAGCACCGACTCGGCCGCGACCGAGCGGGCGAGGCGCCGCGCGGCCCGCCCGTCGCCGGCCCCGGCCGGCCTTGTCAGGCGCCAGCGGTTCAGCGCGGCCAGGCCGAACAGCGCCAGCAGCAACGCCAGCTTGACCAGGAAGACCTGGCCGTAGGCGGTGGTCCACAGCGCCGAGACTTGGCCGAGCTGGACCACCGCCAGCAGGATGCCGGCCGCGGCCAGGGGCAAGACGGCGACGGGGATCAGGGTGGAGAAGCGGCGCAGCGCTGCCGTCGCCGCCGGTCCGCCGGCACGCAGCAGCAGCCCCAGCGGCAGCAGCGCCCCGGCCCAGGCGGCGATCCCGACCGCATGCAGGAAGACCGCCGGCCGGGTCAGGATCTGCGGTGCGGCGGCGCTGGCATGGCCGCTGGCGGCCAGCGCGGTGCCGGTCGCGGCCAGGGCCAGCAGCGTGACCACGGCCGAGATCCGGCCGCGCCGCAAGGACAACGCCAGCAGGCCGAGCACCAAGGCGAGAACCGCCAGGGCGGCGGTGGCGCCATAGCTGGTGCTCCAGCCGGTGGCCCAGGCAACTCGGCGGCCGAGCTCCGCCAGCGGCATCTCCAGCGCGTCCAGCCCCTGCAGCCCGACCGAGACCGGCGCCGCTGCGAGGCCCAGCAGCATCAGCCCGACGGCGGTGCGGGCGGCGCCACGGGGCAACGGGGCGATCGCAGCCCGGAACGTGACGGCGCCGACGCCGAGGAACAGCGCGGCATAGAGGACGATCCGGGCCAGCCAGATCGCGGTGTCGACCGGCTGGTCCGCCGTTTCGGCCGCCTGGGGCGGCGGGCCGGCGCCGGGCGCTCCGATCGAGAACACGACCGAACCGCCGACCGGGTGCCCGTCCTCCGACACCACGCGCCAGCTCAGCACATGGGTGCCGGGACCGAGGCCGGCCGGCGCCGGGATCGCCAGCGTCGCGTCCTCCAGCCGGGCATCGCCCAGGGTCACGGCCGTGCCGTCCGGCTGGACCA
>JAEKLZ010000160.1:20993-54945 GCA_019508225.1 Inquilinus limosus
GCCTGCGGGGCGAGGAGAAGGGCGAGCAGGAACACCAGCCAGCCGGCATAGCGCTCCCATTGCCTCTCCCGCGTGGCGGGATCTTTCCAGAATTCCCCTAAGCCGTCATCCCCGCGAAAGCGGGGATCTCGTGACGCTTGGACCGGAAAGAGATTCCCGCTTTCGCGGGAATGACGACAAAGGGAAGGATTGCTGGTCTGGAGACGTCTCGTAAGAACTCGTAGGTTGGGTTCGCAACGAGCGAACCCAACAGGCCGATCCGCCGTCACTTCTTCGGCAGCAGCTTGATACCCGGCGCCGGGGTCTCGTAGTCGTCGGCATCCTTGCCTTCGGCCGGGATCTCGATCCAGCGGTCGGCCCCCGTCTCACACTCCTGGACCACCGGGAAATACAGGTGCTTCCCCGCCGTCAGGCCGGCGGTCAGGTAGGTGCGAAAGACGAACTCGTCGTAGAACTCGTCCGGCAGCCTGCCGCCGCTCCACACCACCTCGGTCACCCCCTCGCTGGTCGGGGTGCCGTAATAGTCGTAGGAGGCGGCGTATTTGCCCTTCACCGTCTCCAGCGTCCAGCCGGGCTTCGGCATCGGCTTCACGGCGATCACCCCCTCGGGGATCTGGACGCGGATCTTCACGGTGGGCGACCCTTCGCAGCCGTGCGGCACGCGCAGCACCGCCTTGTAGGTGCCGCCGACCGGCGCCTCCTGCGTCTCCAGCGTGACATGGGCGAAGGCCGGGGCGGCGAAGGCGGCGAGCACGAGGGCGGGCAGACCCAATTTCAGCATGATATGTCTCCTGGAATGGCCGGTCGTGACCGGCAATGGTCGAACGGAAATGGCGTCAGGCGCCGGCAATCAGGCGGCGCAGCTTGGCCAGGCGCTCCGGCTCGGGCGTGCCGTAGGCGATGATGTCGCTGAACCGGCCCTCGGCATCCATCAGGTACATCATGGCCGAATGGTCCATGGTGTAATCGCCGTCGCTGGTCGGCACCTTGCGCCAGTACACCCGGTAGGATTTGGCCACGGCGGCGATCTCGTCCGGGGTGCCGGTCAGGCCGGTGATGCGGCGGTCGAAGGACTGCAGGTACTGCTGCAGCATCTCCGGCCGGTCGCGCTCCGGGTCGACGGTGACGAACAGCACCCGCAGCCGGTCGGCGTCGGGGCCCAGCGCCGCCAGTGCCTGCGACATCTCCCACAGCGTGGTCGGGCAGACCTCCGGGCAATGGGTGAAGCCGAAGAACACGGCGAAGGGCCGGCCCTTCAGGTCGGCGTCGGTCAGCGTCGCGCCGGTCTGGTCGGTCAGCCGGAACGGGCCGCCGGGTTCCGCGCCGACCGCCATGATCCGGCTGGCGGACGGGTCCTTGGAATAGATCAGCAGGAAGCCGGCGCCGCCCACCAGGATGGCGGCGACGGCCAGCAGGACTGGCACCAGGATGCGGGCGCGCATCTCAATGCCCCGTCCCCGGCGCCGTCGCGCCGATCGGCGCGACCTCGAAGGTGACGGCGATGGTGCCGGCCTTCTCGAAGGTCATGGTGCCGGCGAAGCTCTCGCCCGCCTTCAGCGGCCGCTTCAGGTCGAGCATCATCAGATGGAAGCCGCCGGGCGCCAGCGCCGCCGTGCCGTTGGCCGGGACCGGCAGCCCGCCCTCGACTGGCCGCATGGTCATGACGCCGTCCTTCATGCCCATCTCGTGGACCTCGACGCGGCCGGCGACCTCGGCGGTGACCGAGACCAGCCGGTCCGGCTCGGACCCGTCGTTGCGGATCTCGGCATAGCCGCCGCCGACCTTCGCGGCCGGCGGCGTGGCCCGGGCCCAGGGATGGACCACCTCGATCGGGCCGGATTTGAACTCATGCGCGGCTGCCGGCCCGGCGGCCAGCAGGGCCAGGACGGCGGCGAACGCGGCACGGCGCAGATGCGCCATCGCGGACAGGGACATGGGGATTGCTCCAGGCTGGGCCGGGCGGCGCGTCTCTGGCGCCAAGCTCCGGCAATGAACCGTCACGGCCCGCCGGCGGCGGGTCCGTCAGGCCTGGGCGGGAGGGGCTCTTGGATTGGCCGGCGATCGCCGCGGCGCGGTCGCGACGGGGGCCAGGGGCAGGGGCGCGGGCTCGGTCCGGCCGGCCAGATGCGGCACCAGCAGCACCGCGACGAAGCCCGGCACCGGGGCGCCGCTGAACATGCTGCAGCCGGTGGTGCAGCAATCGGGCAGATGCGGATGGCCGGCCGGCTGGTCCGGACGGGCAGGGGCTGCCGCCCCGTCATCGGCGCGGCACAAGGCGGAGAGCGGGTCGAAGGCCGGCGCGGCGCTGGCGCCGATGGCGAGGCCGCCGAGGATGGCCTGGACGAACAGCAGATAGGCCGCGCCGAGCGCGACCCATGATGCCCGTTTCCGTGCCCACCTCATGCGCACCAGCGGCGCTCCCCTTTTCCTGCCGGCCGGGATATCACGGCCGCAGCCGGGCGCAAACCCGGCCGGTCTGCGACATGGTGCCCGCCGGCGCGGTCATGCCGGCGGCGGCAGGGTCCGATAATAGGTCGGAACCTCGGCCCGGTCGATCTCCAGCACGATCACCTGCGGCCGGCGGCGTTCATCGGCCTGCGCGATGGCGCGGACCAGGGCGGCCCGCAGCCCGTCGGCATCCCGCACCCGGCAGGCATCGGCGCCGAGGCCGGTGGAGACGGCCGCCAGGTCGGGGCTGCCCAGGCCGTAATACTCGGTCCAGGAAGGCTCCGCCGGGGTCGGGAAGAAGTGGTCGTTGCCCTGGCTGACCATGCCCAGGTCGTTGTTGTCCAGCACCACCCAGATGGCGCCGATGCCGTATTGCGCCGCCGTCGACACCTCGGTGCCGTGCATCAGGAAGGCGCCGTCGCCGGCGATGGCCAGGCAGGGGCGGTCGGGCGCGCCCAGCTTGGCGCCGATCACCCCGCAGACGGCAAAGCCCAGCGGCGCCATTGTCAGCGAATAATGGATCTGGGTCGGCGGGTCGATGGTCAGCTCGTGCAGCGACCAGCCGACGCAGTTGGAGCAGTCGATGAAGATGTGGCTGCCGGCCGGCATGGCCTCGCCGATCACCGTCATGGCCGTCTGCGGCAGGATCGGCACGGTGCCGGCGTCGCGCTTGGCCGGCTCGAACCAGGGCGGGTTGGCGGCCTTGAACCGGCGCAGCCCGGCGCGGCGCTTTTCGACGGCCGCGGCGTCCGGCTCCGCCTCCCCGGCCAGCTCGCACAGGTCGTCGATGAACCGGCCCAGCTCGGCCACCACGCCGAGCTCGACCGGGTAGGCGCGGCCGATCACCGACGGGTTGGCGTCGACCTGGATCAGCGGGCCGCGCGGCGCCAGGATCGGGTTCCAGTTGTTGGTGGTCAGACCCGCCAGCTGCGACCCCAGCACCAGCAACGCGTCATGCGCCGGCCCGCCATCGGGCGCGCGCAGATACTGCCGGGCCCACAGCGACCCGGCCAGGCCGTAGTTGCGCAAGGCCAGCTCATGGCTCTCCGGGAACAGGCCCTTGCCGTCGGGCGAGGTCATCACCGGAATGGCGAAGCGCTCGACGAAAGCGGTGAAGCGGTCCAGCCGGTCGCCCTGCAGCGCGAAGCGGGTGCCGTTGCCCAGCAGGATCACCGGCCGGTCGGCGGCGCGCAGCAGGTCCAGCGCCTGGCGGGTCCGGGCCTGGTCGCCGAAGCCCGGGGTGCTGCGGTACCGGGCCGGCGCGTCCGGGAACGGGAAGGAGGGCTGCGGCACCTGGTTGCCGACATCGACCGGCAGGCTGACATGGGTCGACTGGAACGGCACGGCCAGGGCATCGCGCAGCGCCTGGGTGAACAGGGTGCGGAAATTGTCGGGGCTGGAGATGGTGTGGCTGGACTGCACGGCATGGCGGAACACCGCGCCGACATCCAGCGTGCCGCCGATGCCGTGCTGCAGATAACCCTTGCCGACATGCCGCGCGGCAACCTCGCCGGTGATGGTCAGCACCGCCGAATGCCCGGCCTGGGCGGTCAGGCTGCCGGTCAGGGTGTTGGTGGCGCCGGGGCCGGTCGTCACCAGCACCACGCCCAGCCCGCCGGTGACCCGGTGCAGCCCGTCGGCCATGTAGGCGGCGCCGGCCTCGTGCCGGGTGATGATGTAGGTGAACTCGTCCTGGCGCAGCCGCAGCTCGTCCAGCAGATACATCACCCCGCCGCCCGGGATGCCGAAGATGTAGCGGACCCCTTCGAGGCGCAGATAGTCGAGCAGCAGCTGCGACACGGTGCGGGGCGCCGGGGCCTCGTCGGGCGGCGGCTCGGGCTCGGGATAGGATTCGTCGATCCCGCCGGCCTCGGGGGCACGGCGATCAAAGTCGTCGTCCGGCATGAATGACCTCCCATCCAGTCCCTTGGGTGGGCCTGTTGTCGGATCAGTCTACGCCGGTTCGGTCGGCTTTTCTCGTCTCAGTTGTGTGAAACCGCCGGCCGGCGGCCTCGATCACGGCGCCTTGAAGCTGTGGGCGAGGGCGTCGGCGTTGCGGGCCAGCAGGCCGAGATCGGTGCCGACCGCGATGAAGCGGTAGCCCCACTCGATGTAGCGCCGCGCCTCGGCCTCGACCGAGGTCAGGATCCCGGCGGGCTTGCCGATCGCGGTCAGGCGCCGCACCGCGTCCTGGATCGCGGCCTGCACCTCCGGATGCTGGGAATTGCCGATATGGCCCAGCGAGGCCGACAGGTCGGACGGTCCGATGAACACGCCGTCGACGCCGTCGACCGAGGCGATCTCCTCGATCCGCGCCAGCGCCTCGCCGGTCTCGACCTGCAGCAGCACGCAGATCTCGGCATCGGCCTTCTTCAGATAGTCCGGCACCCGGCCGTAATGGCTGCCGCGGCCGCTGGTGGTGATGCCACGGATGCCGGCCGGCGGATATCGGCAGGCGGCCACGGCCCGTCGCGCCTCCTCGGCGGTCTGGACGAAGGGGATCAGCAGCGCCTGGGCGCCGATGTCGAGGATGCGCTTGATCAGCACCGGGTCGTTCCAGGCCGGCCGCACGATGCCCGTGGCCGTGCCGCGCGCCGCGGCCTGGAGCTGCGACAGCAGGTCCGGCAGCTCGTTCGGCGAATGCTCGGTGTCGAACAGGATCCAGTCGAAGCCGCTGTCGCCAATGATCTCGGCCACGATGTTGCTGCACAAGCTGCTCCACAGCCCGATCTGGGTCTGCCCGGCGGCCAGCGCCGCCTTGAACCGGTTCCGGTCGAGGTCCATCGGTGTTCCGTTCCTTGTCTCAGCGGGCACGCCGCACCCGGCAGCCGCGGATGGTGGTGGGGCTGCCCTCGAGTTCCACCCGGCCCTGCGCCGCCAGCTGGCGCAGCCGCCAGAACACGAAGGCGTCGGTGGCGAAGAAGCCGGTGATCGTGCCCATCGGCTGGCCGACCGCGCGGGCCGCCGGCATCCAGTCGTCCCCGACCGCCGCGAGGATCTCGGCGTCATGCGCGTCGATCGGATGGGTGGTGATGGTGCCGTCCCGGTGGTGGCGCAGGCCGCCGCTGTCGGCGCGCAGGCGTTCCCACTCGGCGGCCAGCTTGGCCCGGCGACCGGGATCGACTGGCCGCGCCGTGGCCACGGCGCGGGGAGCGTCCTCGGGTTCCAGCATGCCCACGGCCGTCATGTCGCGGCGCAAGGCTCCGGGCAGCAGGTCCGGTCCGACCGTCACCTCCTCGAGCGGCACGGGGGCATCACGCAGCGCCCACAGCGCTCTGCGCAATATCAACTGCTCGGCGGCGCCACTGCCATGCCAGAGGACGACCTTTTCCGCCGCATCCGGCAGGCCCTGCAGCGTCGCCGCCTCTTGCGCCAACTGGTCGACCAGCCGGCCGCCGCTCTCGATCGCCTCGCGGTCCTCGTCCGGGAACACCGCATGCCAGAAGGCGGCGCGGGCGTCCGGCCGGTCGCTGTCGACATCGCCGAGCGGCCCGACCGCCAGGTCGTCGCGCAGGACCAGCACCGCCGAGCCGGGCAGACCGGCGCGAATCACCCCGGCGGCGCTGTCGCCGCAGCACAGATGCAGCACGGGAACGGGCATCGCGTATCCCTCCGGATCGGGACTATAGCAACCCGATCGCGGCGGGATAGTGCGGCAAGCGGTCTAGGACGCGACCGACTCGGCCTCGCGCGACGGCTCGGTGACCGCGGGTGGCGGGCGCAGCAGGGCCGCGGCCAGCACCGCTCCCAAAGCGGCGAAGCAGGCCCCGGCCAGGAAGGCGGCGTGATAGCCGCCGACCAGGGCGACCGGCTGGGCGGCACCATCGGCCAGCAGCCCGCCGGTGCGCGCCGCGGCCAGGCTGGCCAGGACCGCCAGGCCCAGCGCGCCGCCCATCATAAAGGCGGTGTTGACCATGCCGGAGGCGAGGCCGGACTCGGTCGGCGCCACCTCGCTCATCGCCGCCAGCAGCATCGGGTTCAGCGCCATGCCGCAGCCGAGGCCGAGCAGCAGCATCCCCGGCAGCACGTGCAGGGTGAAGCTGCCGTCCACCGGCACCCAGGCGAACAGCGCCAGCCCGGCCGCCGCCAGCAGCAGCCCGATCACGATCGGCAGGCGGATGCCGACGCGCATCACCAGCCTGGCCGACAGGCCGAGCGAAAAGGCCGCCATGATCAGGTTGGACGGCAGGAAGGCCAGGCCGACCTCCATCGGGTCGTAGCCCAGCACCTGCTGCATGTAGAGGGCGGACAGGAAGAACCAGGCGAACATGCCGGCCGCCCACAGCACGCTGACGACATTGGCGACGGCCAGGCTGCGCAGCCGGAACAGGCCCAGCGGCATCAACGGCGCCGCCACCCGGCTCTCGATCGCCACGAACGCGGCCAGCAGCACGACGGCGCCGCCCAGCAGGCCGAGCGTGCGGGCCGAGGTCCAGCCAGCCTCGTTGCCGTTGACGATGGCATAGACCGCCAGCATCAGCGCCGCGGTCACGGTGATCGCGCCGGCGATGTCCAGCCGCCGGTCCGCCGTCTCGTTGCGGGTGGCGGACAGCAGGACCAGCGACAGGCCGAAGACGGCGATGCCGATCGGCAGATTGATCAGGAAGATCCAGTGCCAGCTCAGCGCCCCGGTCAGCAGGCCGCCCAGCAGCACGCCGATGCTGCCGCCGCCGGCACAGACGAAGCCGTAGACGCCCATCGCCTTGGCCCGGTCCGCCGGCTCGGTGAACAGGTCCATGATCAGCGACAGCGCGACGGCCGAGACGACGGCGCCACCCAGCCCCTGGATCGCCCTGGCGGCGACCAGGATGCCCTGGCTGCCGGATAGGCCGCAGGCCAGCGACGCCAGGGTGAACACGGCGAGGCCGATCAGGAACAGCCGGCGGTGGCCGAACAGGTCGCCCAGTCGGCCGCCCAGCAGCAGGAAGCCACCGAAGGTCAGCAGGTAGCCGTTCACCACCCAGGCGAGGGTCGAATCGTTGAAGCCGAGATCGGCCTTGATCGAGGGCAGCGCCACGTTCACGACGGTCGAATCCAGCACGATCATCAGCACGCCGAGGCACAGCACGGTCAGCGCCAGCCAGCGCCCGTTCTGAGGCGCCGGGCGCGCCGGAACGGGACCGTCAACAGGGCGGTCGGTCATGGCGTTCTCCCATCGTCTGCGCCGGCCGTTGGCCGGTCGGCCCCAGGGGTGCAACCGCCAAGGCCAGGCCCGCCGAATCGGCGATCCCGTTTCTTAACTCAGGAGTTTAGCATAGCGCCTCGGCCGGCCGGGGCAAGACCCCCGTCCTAGCCGACCCGGGTCAGGTCAGGCCCTCGTGCTGCAGCGCCAGCTGCACCGCCGGCCTCGCCTCCACCCGCTCGAAATAGGTCGGCAGCGGGTCGGGCCGCGGCAGCTTGAGGTCCCTGGCCCAGCGCAGCATGACGTAGAGATAGGCGTCGGCGACGCTCATCTCCGCGCCGAACAGATAGTCGCCGCGCAGCCGCTCGGCGAGATAGGCGAAGCGCTCCGCCACCACCTCGTCGACGATCTCCTTCTCCTGGTCGCTGATCGGAAAGATCGACCGGATCAGCAGCTTGTGCAGCTCGGCGCCGATGAAGCTCAGCATCTCGGCCAACCGGATCCGCCCCATCTCGCCGCCCGGCGCCAACTTTGGCGCGCGCTCGGCCACCCAGGTGAGGATCGCGGCGTTCTCGGTCAGCACCGTGCCGTCGTCCAGCACCAGCGCCGGGACGTAGCCCTTCGGGTTGACTTCGGTGAAGTCGTCGCCCGATTCGGTTCGCCGGGTCGGGATGTCGACGCGGACCCGCTCGAACTCCAGACCGGCCTCGTGCAGGGCGATGTGGTCGGCCAGGCTGCAGGCGCCGGGGGCGAGATACAGCTTCATGGGAAAGCCTCCTGTTGTCTGGACGATGCGGTCACGGCTCGGCGTCCGGCAGCGAGCCGAAATAGACCACCACTTCCCGGACCTTGCCGTCCTGGAAGCGGAAATGCTCGACGTTGCGGAAGCGGACGCCCGAAGCGAGCTCGAGCTCGTATTGCACCAGGGCCTCGTCGCCACGGTCGAACAGCCGCTCGAGGTTGAAGCGGCGAATGCCCTCGCTGTTCGGCCAGCAGCGCTCGAAATAGGCCGCCCGGCCGATATGGTCGTCATAGGGGCTGGTGAAGGTGAAGCCCTCACCCACCAGGCCTTCGAGCGCCGTGCGGTTCTTGGATTCGTAGGCGCCGTAATAGGCCCGGATCAGCTCGGGGATGTCGGTCTTGCCCATCGCTCGCTCCTCCGGTTGTGGGACGGGGCGGCTCAATGTGCCGCACGGCGCCGCAGCGCCGCGTCCAGCTTCTCCAGGAGCGAGCGCCAGCCGCTTTCGCGGATCTCCGGCTGGTCGCCGCCGTCGAGGAAGACGGCCTGCTCGGTGAAGATCAGTCGGGTGCCATCCCCGTCCGGCAGCAGCTCGACCGTGCTCAGCGAGGCCGAGATCCGGGTGTCGCCGCGATCGATCGTGTAGCTGAAGACGATGCGGCGATCCGGCACGATGTCGGCGTAGCGGGTCTCGTTGCGGTAGATCGGGTCGCCCGCGGGGCCGAAGCGGCTGGTCTCGATGCCGCCGACGCGGAAGTCGAATCGCGGCTCCGCCAGCTCCCAATCCTCGCCGGGGGCGCCCCAGACCAGCCTGGCGGCGGGATCGGCCCAGGCCGCGAACACCCGCGACGGCGACGCGTCGTAGCGGCGCCGGATGGTGAAGCCGCCATGCTGCACAGACCGGTCATTCACGGCGTTCCTCCAGGAGCGATCTTATTGCTTAAGTGACGGCTTCAGTATCATGGCGAATGGGGCGACGGCAAGGTGGCCTGCCGGCTGGTTTTGACCTGGACGGCGGCGACGCGGTAGAAGCAGCCCCTTCCGGTTCCTCATCACAACACCTCCGGTCGTTCGATGATCTCCATCAGCCAGCGCATTGCCGACGAGCTCTCCGTGCGCGAGGCCCAGGTCGCGGCCACGGTCGAGCTGCTCGACGGCGGCGCGACCGTTCCCTTCGTCGCCCGCTACCGCAAGGAGGCGACGGGCGGTCTGGACGATATCCAGCTGCGCACGCTGGACGAGCGGCTGCGCTATTTGCGTGAGCTGGAGGAGCGCCGGAAGACGATCCTCGACAGCATTGCCGAGCAGGGCAAGCTGGACGACGCGCTGCGCGCGCAGATCGAGGCGGCCGAGACCAAGGCCCGGCTCGAGGACATCTACCTGCCCTACAAGCCGAAGCGCCGGACCAAGGCGATGATCGCCCGCGAGGCCGGGCTGGAGCCGCTGGCCGACTCGCTGTTGAGCGATCCGAGCCGCGACCCGCAGGAAGCCGCGGCCGCCTTCGTCGACGCCGAGAAGGGCGTGGCCGATGTCGCCGCGGCGCTGGACGGCGCCCGCTCGATCCTGGTCGAGCGCTTCGGCGAGGATGCCGACCTGATCGGCAGCCTGCGCGAGGAGGCGTGGACCCGCGGCCGGCTGCTGTCCAAGATGCGCGAGGGCAAGGAGCAGGCGGGCGCCAAGTTCTCCGACTATTTCGACTATGCCGAGAAGCTGACCAAGCTGCCCTCGCACCGCATCCTGGCCCTGTTCCGGGGCGAGAAGGAGGAGGTGCTGTCGCTGACGCTGGAGCCTGAGGAGGCGCCGGCCGACTCGGCGGACCGCAAGGCCCCCGGCCTGTATGAGCGGCGCATCGCCAACCGTTTCGGCGTCGTCGACCAGGGCCGGCCGGGCGATGCCTGGCTGGGCGAGACGGTGCGCTGGGCCTGGCGCACCAAGATCCTGGTGCATCTCGACATCGACCTCCGGCTGCGCCTGTGGCAGGTGGCGGAGGAGGAGGCGGTGAAGGTCTTCGCCGGCAATCTGCGCGACCTGCTGCTGGCGGCGCCGGCCGGCACCCGCGCCACCATGGGCCTCGACCCCGGCTTCCGCACCGGGGTGAAGGTCGCCGTGGTCGACGCCACCGGCAAGGTGGTGGCCACCACCGCGATCTTCCCGCATGAGCCGCAGAAGCGCTGGGACGAGTCGATCGCCACCTTGGCCGAGCTGGCCAAGGCCCACGCGGTCGACCTGATCGCCATCGGCAACGGCACGGCATCGCGCGAGACCGACAAGCTGGCGGCAGAGCTGATGAAGCGGCACCCGGAGCTGACGCTGACCAAGGCGGTGGTGTCCGAGGCCGGGGCCTCGGTCTACTCCGCCTCGGCCTTCGCCTCGCAGGAGCTGCCGGAGCTCGACGTGTCGCTGCGCGGCGCGGTGTCGATCGCCCGCCGGCTGCAGGACCCGCTGGCCGAGCTGGTGAAGATCGATCCGAAATCGATCGGCGTCGGCCAGTACCAGCACGACCTCAGCGAGACCAAGCTGTCGCGTTCGCTCGACGCCGTGGTCGAGGATTGCGTGAACGCGGTCGGCGTCGACCTCAACACCGCCTCGGCGCCGCTGCTGGCCCGGGTCTCCGGCGTCGGCGAGGGATTGGCCCAGAACATTGTGCAGCACCGTGACGCCAACGGCCCGTTCCGAATCCGCGCGGCGCTGAAGGACGTGCCGCGACTCGGCCCCAAGGCGTTCGAGCAATGCGCCGGCTTCCTGCGCATCCCGAACGGCGACGACCCGCTCGACGCCTCCGGCGTGCATCCCGAGGCCTATCCGGTGGTGCGCCGGATCATCGAGGCGACGGGCGGCGAGATCAAGGCGCTGATCGGCAATAGCGCCACCCTGCGCGGGCTGGAGCCGGAGCGCTTCACCGACGACAGCTTCGGCGTGCCGACGGTGACCGACATCCTGCGCGAGCTGGAGAAGCCGGGCCGCGACCCGCGCCCGGCCTTCAAGACCGCCACCTTCAAGGAAGGCGTCGAAAAGCTGAGCGACCTGCAGCCCGGCATGGTGCTGGAAGGCGTGGTCACCAACGTCGCGGCCTTCGGCGCCTTCGTCGATATCGGCGTGCACCAGGACGGGCTGGTGCACATCTCGGCGATGGCGAAGACCTTCGTGAAGGACCCGCGCACGGTGGCCAAGCCGGGCGACGTGGTGAAGGTCAAGGTGCTGGAGGTCGACCCGCAGCGCAAACGCATCGGCCTGACCATGCGGCTCGACGATGACGGCCAGGCACGGCCGCCGCGCCGCGAGGGCGGCGCTCCGGGCGGGCGGCAGGAGAGCCGAGCCGACGGCCGGCGCGATGAGCGGCCGCGGCATCAGCAGCAAAGTCGGCCCGGGCAGCCGGGCCAGGGTGGCCAGGGTGGCCAGGGTCAGGGCGCGCAGAATCAGGGGGGACAGGGTCGCGATGGCCGAGGCCACGGCGGCCAGGGCCAGCCGCGGCATGGCCGTCCGGGCCAGGACGGCGGCGCGCAGCGCCCCCAGGCGAAGCCGCAGCACCAAGCCCCGCAGAAGCCCCGCGCGCCGGCGCCCGAGCCCGACGGCGCCATGGCCGAAGCCCTGCGCCGCGCCGGGCTGGTGGGCAGCAAGCGGAGCTAGCCGCCTGCCGCTCGCGTAGGTTGGGTTCGCGGCACGCGAACCCAACAATTCCTCGGCGTCGCGATGTTGGGTTCGCCTCAGCGAACCCAACCTACGCCAGTCACCCCTGCCAGCGCCGGAACAGCACGCTGGCGTTGACGCCGCCGAAGCCGAAGCCGTTCGACAGCGCGTGCTCGATCCGGCCGGGCCGGGCCTCCAGCGCCACCAGGTCGATGCCGGCGGCGTCCGGGTCGGGGTTCTCCAGGTTCAGCGTCGGCGGCATGATCTGGTCGCGCAGGGCTAGCACGGTGAACACCGCTTCCAGCCCGCCGGCGGCGCCCAGCAGATGGCCGGTGGCCGATTTGGTGGCGCTGACCGCCACCGTCCCGCCGGTGCCGAACAGCGCCTTGATCGCCGCCATCTCGCCCTTGTCGCCGACCGGGGTGGAGGTGGCGTGGGCGTTCAGGTGCTGCACGTCGCCGGGCTCGATCCCGCCCTGGGCGAGCGCGATCTCCATCGCCCGGCGGGCGCCGTCGCCATCCTCGGGACCCGCGGTCATGTGATAGGCATCGGCGGTGGTGCCGTAGCCGATCAGCTCCGCGATCGGCCTGGCGCCGCGGGCCAGGGCATGGTCCAGCGCCTCGATCACCATCAGCCCGGCGCCCTCGCCCATGACGAAGCCGTCGCGGGCCTGGTCGAACGGGCGGGAGGCACGCTCCGGCGTCTCGGCGAAGCCGGTCGACAGGGCGCGGGCGGCGGCGAAGCCGCCCAGGCTGACCCGGTCGATGCAGGCTTCGGTGCCGCCGCACAGCGCCACGTCGACCTCGCCGGCGCGGATCATCCGGGCGGCGTCGCCGATGCCCTGGACCCCGGCGGCGCAGGCGGTCACGGGGGCGCCCAGCGGGCCTTTGAAGCCGTGGCGGATCGAGACCTGGCCGGCGGCGAGGTTGACCAGGAAGGCCGGCACGGTGAAGGGCGACAGCCGGCGCGCGCCCTTCTGGTCGACCGTCCGCACCGTCTCGACGATATAGGGAAAGCCGCCGACGCCCGAGGCGATCACGGTGGCGGTGCGCTGCCGCGCCCGGTCGTCCGCCGGCCGCCAGCCGGACTGGGCGACCGCCTCCTCCGCCGCCGCCATGGCGAACTGGATGAAGCGGTCCATCTTCTTCTGGTCCTTCGGCGGCACCGCCACGTCCGGGTCGAAGCCGGCCTCGGGGTCCTCGGCGATCGACGGCACCACGCCGGCGACCTTGGCGGCGAGGTCCGGGACCATCTCCTCGGGCAGGCGGCGCAGACCGGACCGGCCGGCCAGCAGCCGGCGCCAGCTGGCCTCGACGCCGTTGGCGAGGGGCGACACGGCGCCCATTCCGGTGACGACGATGCGGCGCATTTCAGTTTCTCCTCAGGCCGGGACGGTGGTGCCGTCGCGGCTGTTCCGACGTTCCAGAATCCCGGCAAGCCGGTCCCGATAGGCGGGCCGGGCATCGGGCCCCGGGCGGAACTCCGCCGTCTCCGGGGTGATCGGCGTGCCGCTGCGCCGGTCGATCAGGACCGGGTCCATCGGCTGGCCGTCGGCACGGCCAACCACCTGCACCAGCACCTTGCCGCCGGTGGCGTGCCGGCCGCCCCAGGCGCCCAGCGCCGCCAGCACCGGGAACACGTCCCGGCCGGCGGCGGTCAGCCGGTACTCGTGGCGCAGCGGCCGCTGCGAATAGGCGCGGCGCTCCAGCAGGCCGGCCTCGACCAGCCGCTTCAGCCGCCGGGTCAGCATGTTCGGGGCGATGCCCAGGCTCTGCTGGAACTCGTCGAAGCGGGTCAGGCCGATGAAGGCATCACGCAGGATCAGCAGGCTCCACCATTCCCCCAGCGCGTCGAGAGAGCGGGCGATCGGGCAGTCCATGCCGGCGAAGCTGGTGCGCTGCATGGCCGAAGGGATAGCGAAGTCCCTTGCATCATGCAAGCGATGCGGGGCGGGCCGGCGCCCTGCGCCGTTCCGTCAGGGCGGCGGGAACCGCTCCAGCGCGCCCAGCAGCGCCTTGTTGAAGGCTTCCGGCGACTGGATCTGCGGCGCGTGGCCTTCGCCGGGGAAGCGGATCAGGTTGGCGCCGGGGATGCGCTTGGCGGCGGCGCGGCTCAGCTCGGCATAGTTGCCCAGGCGCTGCGCCACCTCCGGCGGCGCCAGTGCCTTGCCGATCGCGGTGGTATCGCGCTCGCCGATCATCAGCACGGTCGGGGCGCGGATGCGCTCCAGCTCGTAGATCACCGGCTGGTTGAACACCATGTCCGAGGTCAGTGCCTGGTCCCAGGCCACCTGCCGGCCGCCCTCGCCCTGATACATGCCGGCCAGCATCTGCACCCAGCGGTCGTAGTCCGGGCGCCACTCTCCGGCGTAGTAGGTGGCCTGCTGATAGGCCTTGATGCTGTCGGCACTGGTCTTCAACTCGCCCTCGAACCACTGGTCGACGGTCTGCTGCGGCACGCCCGCGGCCCTCCAGTCCTCCAGCCCGATCGGGTTCACCAGCACCAGGCCGGACAGCGCGTCGGGAAAGGCCAGGGCATAGCGCATCGCCAGCATGCCGCCCATGGAATGGCCCATCACCACCGGGCGCTGGATGCCCAGGCTATCGAGCAGCGCCCTGGTGTTGGCGGCCAACTGGTGCAGCCCGAACTGGTAGGCCTGCGGCTTGCTCGACTTGCAGAAGCCGACCTGGTCCGGCGCGATGACGCGATATCCCGCCTGCAGCAGCGGCCGCATCACGCCCTCCCAGGTGGCACCGCAGAAGTTCTTGCCGTGCAGCAGCACCACGGTGCGGCCATTCGGCTTCTCCGGCTGCACGTCCATGTAGGCCATCGACAGGTCCTGGCCCTGGGAGCTGAAGTCGAAGCGCTGGACCGGGAAGGGATAGTCGAAATCCGCCAGCATCGGGTCGGCACGGGCCGCCGGGACGGAGGCGAGGGCGGCGAGCAGGGCGGCGGCCAGGGCCAGGCGTCGGATCATGTCTCTCCTCAGGACGGCCGGATCGGTGCTGCCGGGTTAACGTTCCGCAGCCGCATACGGCACCGCGCGGATCGTCGCGCCCGGATCAGCCTTGCCGCGGCCCGGTGTAGAAGTCCGGCCAATGGCGGCGAGCATGATCGCCATCGGCGGCGAAAACGTGGCAACTGTCCAGCAGCACCGGCCGCTGCTTCGGGCCGGCTTCGGCTTCGGCCTCGGCCGCGCGCTCGCGCGACAGGATCGGGAACACGGTCTGGAACGCCGTGGTCGCCATCGGCCCGAGCAGCTCGACCAGATGGGTGCAGCCTTTGGTGCCGCCCAGCCGCTCTTTCACCGCCCGGGTGAAGCCGGGGCCGATGCTCAAGCCCACCAGCGCCTGGAAGCCCGGCGCGATCTCCGGGCACAGGGCATAAGGGCCGTGCTCGGTCGCGGCCTCGACCGCGACGATGGCCAGGCCGTCATCCACGGTCAGCCGGATCCGCATCTGGTGGATCGGAGTGCCGGGTGTGATGGCGCCGCGGAACTCGTTGCGGAACTCGTAGCTCTTGGTGTCGACCAGATGGCCCTCGATATCCCAAAGCCCGTCGGCGCGGCGGAAGCCGTCGCAGGTGACCCGGCGGGTGTGGATCGGCTCGCGGGCCGCGGGGGCGGAAAGGGGCATGGGGCTCAGCTCTCTTCGGGCTCGACCTCGGCCGGCGGGGTGACGCGCACCGCTGTGATCTGGTTGCGCTGGCGCCGCAGGATCTCGAAGCGGAAGCCGTGGAAGGTGAAGGCCTGGCCGACCTCCGGCAGATGTCGCGCCTCGTGCAGCACCAGCCCGGCGATGGTCGAGGCCTCGTCGTCCGGCAGCCGCCATTCGAAGCGGCGGTTCAGGTCGCGGATGGTGACCGTGCCGTCGACCAGGAAGGTGCCATTGGCCTGCGGCCGCACGCCGGCCACCGGCAGATCATGCTCATCGACGATGTCGCCGACGATCTCCTCCAGGATGTCCTCCAGCGTCACCACGCCCTGCAGGCCGCCATACTCGTCGACCACGATGGCGAAATGCTCGCGCCGGGTGCGGAAGGCGTGCAGCTGCTCCAGCAGGCTGGTCGAATCCGGGATGAACCAGGGCTTGGTCGCGATGCGGCGGATATCCACCCGGTCCGGGTGGCCACCGGCCGCCTGCAGCGCCCGCAGCACGTCCTTGGCGTGCAGCACGCCGACGATGTTCTCCAGGCCCCCCTGGCACAGCGGCATGCGGGTGTGCGGGCTGTTCAGCATCGCCGCCACCACCTCGGGCGGCGTCAGCTCGGCGTCGATCGCCTGGACGCTGCGGCGGTGGGTCATGATCTCCGCCACCGAGACGTCGCCGAGGTCGAGGATCGAGCGCAGCATCTGCCGCTCCTGCGCCACCTCGGCCTCGCTGCCGCGATGCAGCTCGATGGCGCCGCGCAGCTCGTCGACATAATCGGCCAGGCCGACCCGGCTGGGGTCGGCGCCGAACAGCCGCAGCACGCCGCGGACCAGCCAGTTCACCAGCCGCACCACCGGTCCCAGCAGCCGGACGACGGTCTCGACCGCGGGGGCGATGCTCAGCGCCGCACGATCGGCATGATTGATGGCATAGGTCTTCGGCAGCACCTCGCTGAAGATCAGGATCAGCGCTGTCATCACCACCGTGGCCACCGGCACCGCCGGCGCGCCGAGCACCGAGACCAGCAGGCTGGTGGCGAGTGAGGAGGCCAGGATGTTGACCAGCGTGTTGCCCAGCAGCAAGGCGCCGATCAGCCGCTCCTTCTGCTCGCGCAGCCGGTTGACGATGCCCGCCCGCTGCAGCCCGTGCGTCTCCAGCTGGTGCATCCGCGCCCGGCTGGCCGCGGTCAGCGCCGTCTCCGATCCCGAGAAGAAGGCCGAGGCCGCGAGCAGGATGACGATCCCGGCGAGATGGAGCAGGAGGACGAGATCATCGGACATGGCGATCAGGCGGCGATGGCGTCGGCCAGCACCGCGGCGACCGGGTCGGCCGGCACCTCGCTGGTGACGAAGGCCTGGCCGATGCCGCGCACCAGGATGAAGGTCATGCGGCCGTCCCGGACCTTCTTGTCACGGGTCATGTGGTGCAGCAGGGCGTCGACCGACCAGGCGCGGTCGCGGGCCGGGCGGGTCGGCAGGCCGACCGCCTGCAGGTGCCGGGCCAGCCGGTCACGATCCGCGGCCGGGCACAGGCCGAGGCGCACCGACAGGTCGAAGGCCATGACCATGCCGATCGCCACCGCCTCACCATGCAGCAGCGCGTCGCCATAGCCGGTCTCGGCTTCCAGGGCATGGCCGAAGGTGTGGCCGAGGTTCAGCAGGGCGCGCTGCGCCGCCTCGCGCTCGTCCTGGCCGACGATCTCGGCCTTCATCTCGCAGCTGCGCCTCACGGCCTTGATCATCGCCTCGCCGTTGCCGGTCAGCAGTTTCGGGCCGTTCTCCTCCAGCCAGGCGAAGAAGCCGGCGTCGCCCAGCGCGCCGTACTTCGCCACCTCGGCATAGCCGGCGCGCAGCTCCCGCGGCGGCAGCGTGGCCAGCAGCGCCGTGTCGGCCAACACCAGCAGCGGCTGGTGGAAGGCGCCGATCAGGTTCTTTCCGTGCTTGCTGTTGACGCCGGTCTTGCCGCCGACCGAGCTGTCGACCTGGGCCAGCAGCGTCGTCGGGATCTGCACGAAATCCAGGCCGCGCAGCGCCGTCGCCGCGGCGAAGCCGGCCAGGTCGCCGACCACGCCGCCGCCCAGCGCGACCAGCAGCGTGCCGCGCTCGATCCCCAGCGCCAGGATCCGGTCCAGCAGCTCGGCCAGAACAGTCATCGACTTGGTCGCCTCGCCCGGCGGCACGGTCAGGACCTCGGCCGCGATCCCGGCTTCGGCCAGCGACGCCTCCAGCGCCGCGCCGTGCAGCCCGGCCACCCGGGCGTCGGCGATGACAATCACCCGCTTGCCGCGGCCCAGCGCGGCGATGCGCTCGCCGGCCTCGGCCAGGGCGCCGGGGCCGATGACGATGTCGTAGCTGCGCGGGCCCAGCCCGACGCGAATGAGTTCTCGTGTCATCTCAATCCATCTGCCCCAAGGGCGTGCTGCCCGGGGCGGGTTCGTCCGTGGCCGCGGTTGCGGCCAGATGCGCGTCGATCGCCGCCAGCACGCGGTCGACCGTCTCCTCCACCGGCCCGTCGCGGCTCTCCACCGTCAGGTCGGCCAGGGCATAGACCGGGTGGCGCCGTTCCATCAGCTGGGCCAGCAGCTCCTTGGGGTCGCCGCCGCGCAGCAGCGGCCGGTTGCTGCGCTTGGCCGTGCGGGCGGCCAGCACCGACAGCTCCGCCTTCAGCCAGACCGACAGGCCGAACTCGGCGATCACCGCCCGGGTCTGCGGGTCCATGAAGGCGCCGCCGCCGGTCGACAGCACCTGCACCGGGTCGCGCATCAGCCGGGCGATCACCCGCCGCTCCAGGTCGCGGAAGGCGGGCTCGCCATAGCGCTCGAAAATATCCGGGATGGTGCAGCCGGCCGCGATCTCGATCTCCTGGTCGGCGTCGATGAAGCTCAAGCCCAGCCGCGCGGCCGCGCGCTTGCCCACCGCGGTCTTGCCGGCCCCCATCAGGCCGACCAGAACCAGGGTGCGGGGCAAGGGACGGTGCAGCGTGGTGATCATCGATCCTGTTCCGGGCCCGACATGGGCGTGGCTGGTGCCGGCTGGCGGTTTGCGGCCGCGGTGCCGACGGCCTAAGATAGGGTTGCGCCGGGCCCGCCGCATCTGCTTTCTCCAGCCCTGGCCCGCGCATCGGCCTGTATTCACACCTGTCAGGGGTCCGTCTTGGCTCGTCGTCGTTCGAAGTCCCGCTATTCTCAAGGTTCCGGTGGCGGCGGTGGCGGGGGCGGCGGCCTCGGTCGGGTGCTGGCGATCGCCGTGCTGCTGGTCATCGTCGGCGGCGGGGTGGCGCTCGCAGTGATCGACTTCCGGCCGCCGACCCAGACGGTCGAGAAGGTGATCCCGAACGACAAGTTCAAGTAACGCCTTGGCCGAGGCCGCAGCCCCGAAGCGCCGCCGCGGCCGGCCGCCGGCGCCGAGGCTGCTGCCCCCGCCCGCGGTCGAGGCTTTCCTCGACATGCTGGTGGCGGAACGGGGTGCGGCCGCCAACACCCGCGAGGCCTATGGCCGCGACCTGCTCGACCTGAACCGTTTCCTCGAGGCCCGCGGCGGCAAGGTCGACCGGGCCGTGACCGAGGATCTGCGCGCCTACCTCGGCGACCTGGCGCGACGGGAAGGGGCGAAAGGCGGCCGCACCGCCGCGCGCACCGCGGCCCGGCGGTTGTCGGCAATGCGGCAATTCTACCGCTTCCTGGTGTCGGAAGGCCGGCGGCAGGACGATCCCTCCGCCGCGCTCGATTCCCCGGCGCTGGGCCGGCCGCTGCCGAAGCTGCTGTCCGAGACCGAGGTCGAGGGCCTGATCGGCGCCATCTCGGGCCTGTTCGCCGATCCGGAGCGGCTGGCCGAGGGGCTGCGCCTGCTGGCCCTGCTGGAGATCCTCTATGGCGGCGGCCTGCGCGTCTCCGAGCTGGTCGGGTTGCCGCTCTCGGCCCTGGGGCGGGACGGGCGGGCGCTGATCGTCCGCGGCAAGGGCGACAAGGAACGGCTGGTGCCGCTGTCGGAGCCTGCGCGTGACGCCATCGCGGCGTATCTCCCCTATCGCGGCATGTTCTTCGTCGAGGGCCGCGATCGCGGGTTCCTGTTCCCATCGCGCACCGCGCGGGGCGGCTGCCTGACCCGGCAGCGATTCGGCCAACTCCTGAAGGATCTGGCGGTTGAGGCCGGGATCGAGCCGAGCCGGGTCAGCCCGCATGTGCTGCGCCATGCCTTCGCCACCCATCTGCTGTCGCACGGCGCCGATCTGCGCTCGGTCCAGACCATGCTCGGCCATGCCGACATCGCCACGACCCAGATCTATACCCATGTGCTGGGCGACAGGCTGCAGAGCCTGGTGGCCTCGGCCCATCCGCTGGCGAAGCTGAAGCGGCCCTAGTTTAGAGGCCCGGCGAAGGTCCACAGCCGATTCGCCAGGAAGCCCCAGAACAGGACGACCAGCGTCGTCGCGGCCTGGGCCGGCAGGTAGGGTGCGCCGAGCCGGCCGACCAGCAGCGCCATCAGCAGGCTGGTCCAGGCGAAGCCCGAGGCCGCGACAGCGGTGAATCGCCAGGTTGCCTCGCGGTGTGGCCGGCTGCCAGCGAAGGTCAGCCGCCGGTTGAGCGCATAGGAGACCAAGCCGCCGGCGACATATCCCGCCAGCGTCGCCGGTAGCGGTGCGGTGCCACCCGATTCGACCAGCCCGATCAGCAGGGCATAGTGCACGGCCGTCGCGACCAGCCCGACCGACACGTAGTGGGCGAACTGGCGATGCATCGCGGGGATCGGAAGAGCCTGCATGCGGCCAGTCCTTGCACGGCGCCCAGCCTGCGTCACATGTCATCGCCGTAAGCGGGCGACGGACTGCATCGCATTTGCATTGACAGCAAGGCCCGGTTGCGGTTTCGCTGTTGCCGCTGATTTCCGATGGAACGGATCGACGTGAGCTTCCTGCCCCCGATGCTGCGACGACGACGCCTGCAGCCCGCCCTATCACGGCGCGGCGGCCTGAGGCGTTCCGGGGTGCTCGCGAAACCATGATGCGGGCGGGACGGAAGCCGGTCGGCGCGCGAACCGACGCTCTCCGTTCCAGGGATCCTTCTCCAGTGTACCTCTTGAAGACCGAACGGCCGCGGGATGCGGCCGAAGTCGACGCCCTGCTCGACCTCGCCTTCGGCCCGAACCGGCAGACCAAGGTCTCCTACCGCTACCGCGACGGCATCATGCCGACGCGCAGCCTGTGCTTCGTGGTGCGCGAGGACGGCCGGCCCAGCGGCCGGATCCTCGGCTCGATCCGCTACTGGCCGATGCTGCTCGACTCCGGCCGGCCGACGCTGCTGCTGGGGCCGCTGGCGGTGCAGCCGGAGCTGCGCGGCGCCGGGGTCGGCGCCGCCCTGATGCGCGGCAGCATGAAGCGGGCCGCCGATATGGGCCACCGCATGGTGCTGCTGGTCGGCGACCTCGCCTACTACGCCCGCTTCGGCTTTCAGCCGGCGGCCCCGCTGGGCTTCGTGATGCCCGACGAGCAGCCGCACCGGCTGCTGGTGGCGGAGCTGAGGCTCGGCGCGCTGGAGGATTGCCCGGGCGGCACCCTGCTGCGGGCAGACGCCGCGGTCAGCCCTGCGCAGATTTCGGTCTCAATGCGCGCGGCCCTGTGTTAGACAGCCCCCCGATCCCGAGGGCCAGTCTCAACGCGGTATGAAGACCTTTCTCGAATTCGAAAAGCCGATCGCCGAGATCGAAGGCAAGATCGAGGAGCTTCGGCACATCACCGACGCCGGCGAACTCAACATCGCCGACGAGGTTTCCCGGCTTCAGACCAAGGTCGACAAGCTGCTGCGGGACACCTATCGCGGGCTGACGCCGGCGCAGAAGGTGCAGGTCGCGCGGCATCCGAATCGGCCGCATGCGCTCGACTACATCCAGGGCCTGATCACCGAGTTCCAGCCTCTGGCGGGCGACCGTGCCTTCGCCGAGGACCGCGCCATCATCGGCGGGCTCGGCCGGTTCCAGGGCCGCTCGGTCGTGGTGATCGGGCAGGAGAAGGGCAACGACACCGAAAGCCGCATCCGGCACAATTTCGGCATGGCCAAGCCCGAGGGCTACCGCAAGGCACAGCGCCTGCTGGACCTGGCCGACCGCTTCCACCTGCCGGTGATCACCTTCGTCGACACCGCCGGCGCCTATCCCGGCGTGGCGTCGGAGGAGCGCGGCGTGGCCGAGGCCATCGCCAAGTCGATCGAATCCTGCCTCAGGGTGCAGGTGCCGCTGGTCTCGGTGGTGATCGGCGAGGGCGGCTCGGGCGGCGCCATCGGCATCGCCGTGGCCGACCGGGTGCTGATGCTCGAACACTCGATCTATTCGGTGATCTCGCCGGAAGGCTGCGCCTCGATCCTGTGGCGCAGCAGCGCGCAGAGCCAGGAGGCCGCGGCCGCCCTGAAGCTGACAGCGCAGGACCTGAAGCAGCTCGGCGTCATCGACGGCGTGATCGAGGAGCCGGTCGGCGGCGCCCATCGCTTCCCGCAGGACGCGATGCGCGTCGTCGGCGATGCGATCGGATCGGCGCTGACCGGGCTGGTCGATCTCGACGGCAAGACCCTGCGCGGCAAGCGGCGCGAGAAGTTCCTGGCGATCGGCCAGAACCTGGGCTGAGCACTCCTCCCGAATACGAATAACCTGTCATCGCGAGGCGCTACGTGCCTCGCGATGACAGGCTAATATTCCGACGTTGGTGTTGGGTTAACGGGCGACGGTCAGCCTACCAGATCGACCCGGCGGCCCGGGCCGGCGCGGTCGCGCGATCCTCGCCGGCCTCGATCCGCTCCAGGAAGTGGGCGAGCAGCCGCTCATACAGCGCATCGCCCAGGCAGGCATCCTCCAGCCCGACATCGATGTTCGGGTTGTCGTTGACCTCGATCACCACCGGACCCTGCGCCGTCTCCTTCAGGTCGACGCCGTACAGGCCGGTGCCGATCAGGGCGGCGGCGGCCAGCGCGGCCGACAGCACCGCGGGCGGCACGGCGTCGAGCGGCACGGGCTCGGTCGCGCCCTCCTCGCTGCTTCCGTCGCCGGCGTGGCGGAAGATCTGCCAATGGCCGTGCACCATGCCGTAGCGGCAGGCGAAGAGCGGCTGGCCGGCCAGCACGCCGATGCGCCAGTCGAAATCGGTGTACAGGTACTCCTGCGCCAGGATCAGGCGCGACCGGCGCAGCAGCCGGCGCCCCGCCACCGGCAGCTCGGCCGGGGTGTCGACCCGCACGACGCCGCGCGAGCAGGCGCCGTCCGGCACCTTCAGCACCAGGGGGAAGCCCAGGGCCTCACCAGCGGCCGACAGGGTGTCGGCCCGCACGGCCAGGGTGCGCGGCTGCGCCACACCCTCGGCCTTCAGCCGCTCGTGCAGGAACACCTTGTTGCAGCAGCGCAGGATCGACACCGGGTCGTCGATCGCCGGCAGCCCCAGCCGCGCCGCGGTCTCGGCGAAGATGTAGCTGGGGGCCTGCAGCGCCGTGGTCTCGCGGATCAGCAGCGCGTCGAAGCTGCCCAGCCGTGGCAGGTCGCGATGGCCGAGGCATTCGGTGTCGATGCCCATCGATGACGCGACGTCGCGCAGCCGCACGATGGTCCCGGGCTTGGACGGCGGCAGCGGATCGTCCGGATTCACCAGGATGGCGAGACGCGGAGCGCGGCGAAACGGGCGCGGCGTCGGCGGCGGGCCGGCCAGCCGCTCCAGCGCGGCGCGGAGCAGGCGCTGCTGGCGCGGGTCGAGGCCGGCCAGCGGCTCCGCCACGGCCTGCAGCAGCCGCAGCCGGACCGGGTCGATCTGCAGGGTCATCAGCGGCAGGCCGAACGCCTCATAGGCCGCCTCGGCGACCTCCTGCAGATGCGGCTTGTTGCAGCGGCCCAGCGCCACGAACAGGCGGCGCGGCAGGACCAGGCGTGTGCTTTGGCGGCGCAGCGCGGCGAGGGCGCGGTCGACCGGCGCGTGCCGGCTGCGGACCAGCCGGTCGTCGGCCTGGTCGGCGAGATCGGCCGCGGTCGGGATCGCGGCGTAGCCGCGCGCCTCGGCGATCAGCGAGACGTAGTAGCCGAAGGACAGGGGCCGCTGGTCACGGCACAGATTGACCACGGTGACGCCGGATGCCGCGTCCGGCTGCGGCAGATGGAGCCCGTCCAGCATGTCGTCGGGGGCGACGACGCGACATTGGGGAGGCAGGTCGCCTGCAAGCCTGTCGCGGACCAGCCCATCGGGCTCGTCGGCGACGATCAGTGTGATGGCCATGGGTCCATGCGTGATGTGGCGATGACCCGCAGCCTCCCGCCGAGCCGGATAAATTCGCCATTCGGATTTGCGGGGCGCGTCACTCCACCGCGAACACCCGCTGCGTGAACCTCTCGGCCAGGCGGCCCAACTCGGGGCCCAGCATCCGGTCCTCGGCCACCGGTGGCACCAGATCGCGCACCTCGTCGACCAGGGCGCGTAGCGCCGGCGGTGCGGTGCGGCCGGTGACGTGCAGGGCCTGGGAGGCGATCACCGACAGCATCGCCAGCGCCGCGTCCAGGCAGCGGCCGGCGCGCTCCTCCTTGGCCCAGGCCAGGAAAGCCGGGGCGGCGACGTCGTCCTGGCCGGCGCCCGCCGCCTCGGTGCCGGGCAGGAAGGTGCGCTGCGCCGCCGCCTTGGCCTGCTCGAGATACCCGGTCACCGCCATCGGCACATAGCCCAGGCTGCCATGGCCGTCGCTGTCGCTGGGGTCGCGGCCGACCATCAGCAGGTCGGGCAGATGCGACACCCGGCCGGCCAGCAGCTTCGAGCTGTGACGGTCGCACAGCAGGCACAGATCGGCCCAGATCGCGGCGAGGTCGTCCAGCGCCGGCGCCGCCATGGCGTTGTGATAGCCGCCGGTGCTGATGCAGCGGCCGTCGGGATGGCCCGGCCCGGCCTCGTCGGGCGGGATGTAGACCGGATTGTCGGAGGCCGCGGCCAGCGACACCGCGGCCGCGCGCTCCGCCGCCGCCAAGGCGCGATGCGCCTGGCCCAGCAGCCGCGGCACGATGCGGTAGCTGACCGGGGCCTGATAGCCGCGCCGGCCGTCGCCGGCGCCGTCCAGCAAGGCACGCAGGTTGCGCAGCGCCGTGGCGTCATGCGGGTCGCCCCACAGCGCGTCCAGCGCCGGATCGTAATGCTCCAGCGGCGCCCGGAAGGCCTCGATCGACAAAGCGAGGACGCTCTCGGCCAGCCGGATCCGGTTGCGCGCGGCCAGGGTCGAATCGGCCACCAGCGCCGCGGCGCCGGGCGATCCGTTGATCAGCGATCCGCGTTCCTTGACCTCGAGGTCGAAGCCGGCGCTGAGCGCGGCGAACAGCGGGTACAGCGCCAGGATCTCGCCGGCCCCGCCCTGGCCGGACGCAGGCACCGCTGGCAGCGGGCCGCCATCCAGCATGGCGGCGACGGCCAGCGCGATCCGTGGCGTGGTGGCGGCGTGGCCTCCCAGGAAATTCGCCAGCCGGGCCAGCACGATGCCGCGCACCACCCGCTCCGGCAGCGGGTCGCCGAAGGCGGTGGCGGCGGCGAAGGCCTTGATCCGGGCGTGGCGGTCGCGCTCCTCGGGCCGCAGGCGCCGATCGGCCAGCTCGCCCATCGCGGTGGTCACGCCATAGATGACAAGGTCCGGGTCGGTGTCGATCAGCCGCAGGAAGGCGGCGCGGCACTCGGCGATCCGGGCCAGCGCCGGCTCGGTGATGCGCACGCCCTCGCCCCGCCAGGCGACGCGGTGCACCGCGTCCAGGGTGATGTCGGCTCTTCTGGTCAGGGCCACTGTCATCGCCATCCGCTCCCGCTCCGGGGCGTGCGACGCCCTCGGCGGCAGCTTGGCAAAAGCAAAGGCCGGCGGCGATGGGATTCGCCGCCGGCCTTTGCCGATCCGGTCCGTCGGGCTTCGGGGCTTACACCACCGAGCCGTGGCAGTGCTTGAACTTCTTCCCCGAGCCGCAGGGGCAGGGGGCGTTGCGCGGCGTGTCGGCCCAGTCCGGGTTCAGCGCCAGGGCCGCGCTGGCCGCGGCCACCGCGCCGGCGGCGGTCGCCATCTCCGGCGGCGGTGCGCCCAGCGCCGGGTCGAAGCGGCCCTCATGCATCTCGCGCTGCATCGCCGCGCGCTGCTGGGCCTCGATATCCTCCGGGCGGTTGACGCGCAGCTCGACCTGCGCCAGCACCTGGGTGACGTTCTCGCGCAGGCCGGCCAGCATCTGTTCGAACAGGTTGAACGCCTCGGCCTGGTATTCGCGCAGTGGGTCGCGCTGGGCATAGGCGCGCAAGTTGATGCCCTGGCGCAGGTGGTCCAGCGTCAGCAGGTGGTCCTTCCAGCTCTGGTCCAGGATCTGCAGCAGCAGGCTCTTCTCGGCCATCTGCATGATCTCGGCGCCATAGGCCTCGACCTTGGCCGCCATCTTGGCCTCGACCGCCGACTGGATCCGCTCCTCGATCTCGCGGTCGGCGATGCCCTCTTCCTTGGCCCATTCCTGCACCGGCAGGTCCAGCCCGAAGATCCGCAGCGCTTCCTCGTGCAGCCCGTCGATGTTCCACTTCTCGGCGTAGCTGTTCTCGGGGATGGCGCGGGCGACCATCGCGGCGACCACCTCCTGCCGCATGTCGGTGATCATGGCGGTGGCGTCGTCCGCCTGCATGATCTCGCGCCGCTGCTCGTAGATCACCTTGCGCTGGTCGTTCATCACGTTGTCGAAGCGCAGCAGGTTCTTGCGGATGTCGAAGTTGCGCGCCTCGACCTTCTCCTGTGCCTTCTCCAGCGCCCGGTTGATCCAGGGGTGGATGATCGCCTCGCCCTCCTTCAGGCCGAAGCGGCGCAGGATGCCGTCCAGCCGCTCGGACGCGAAGATCCGCATCAGGTCGTCTTCCAGCGACAAGAAGAACTTCGACCCGCCGGGGTCGCCCTGGCGGCCGGAGCGGCCGCGCAGCTGGTTGTCGATGCGGCGGCTCTCATGCCGCTCGGTGCCGACGACGTAGAGGCCGCCGGCCGCCAGCACGATCTCCTTGTTCTTCGCGACCTCGGCCCGGATCTCGGCCTCGCGCTGGTCGCGCGCCGCCTGGTCCTCGATCCCCACGAGCTCGAGGTCGACCCGCATCTCGACATTGCCGCCGAGCTGGATGTCGGTGCCGCGGCCGGCCATGTTGGTGGCGATGGTCACCGCGCCGGGCCGGCCGGCCTGGGCGACGATATAGGCTTCCTGCTCGTGGAAGCGGGCGTTCAGCACGTTGTGCGGGATCTTCTCCCGCTGCAGCAGCGCCGCCAGCGTCTCCGACTTCTCGATCGACACGGTGCCGACCAGCACCGGCTGCTGCCGGGCGTTGCATTCGCGGATCAGCGTGACGATGGCGTCGTATTTCTCGCGGACGGTGCGGTAGACCTCGTCGTCCTCGTCCTTGCGGGTGACCGGGACGTTGGTCGGAATCTCGACCACTTCGAGGTTGTAGATCTCGCCGAACTCGGCGGCCTCGGTCTGCGCCGTACCGGTCATGCCGGCCAGCTTCGGATAGAGGCGGAAGTAATTCTGGAAGGTGATCGACGCGAGGGTCTGGTTCTCGCGCTGGATCTCGACCCGCTCCTTGGCCTCAATTGCTTGGTGCAGGCCTTCGGAATAGCGCCGGCCTTCCATCATACGGCCGGTGAATTCATCAATAATGACGACCTTGCCGTCCTTGACGATGTAATCGCGGTCCAGCTGGAACATCACGTGGGCGCGGAGGGCTTGGGTGACGTGGTGGACCTGGTTGACGTTGTGGATGTCGTACAGGTTGTCGCCCTGCAGCAGCCCGGCGTCGATCAGCAGCTGCTCGATCTTCACCTGACCGGCCTCGGTCAGGGCGACGGTCTTCTGCTTCTCGTCGTGCTCGTAGTCCTCGACCGCGACCAGGCTGGGGATCAGCCGGTCGACCCGCATGTACATCTCCGACGAATCCTGCGCCGGGCCGGAGATGATCAGCGGCGTCCGCGCCTCGTCGATCAGGATCGAATCGACCTCGTCGACGATGGCATAGTTGAACGGCCGCTGGACCATGTCCTCCAGCCGGAACTTCATGTTGTCGCGCAGGTAGTCGAAGCCGAACTCGTTGTTGGTGCCGTAGGTGATGTCGGCGGCATAGGCGGCCCGGCGCTGGTCGTCGTCCAGCCCGTGGACGATGCAGCCGACCGACAGGCCGAGGAAATTGTAGATCCGCCCCATCCAGCCGCTGTCGCGCTGCGCCAGGTAGTCGTTGACGGTGACGACGTGGACGCCCTTGCCGCCGAGCGCGTTCAGGTAGACGGCCAGGGTCGCGACCAGGGTCTTGCCTTCGCCGGTCTTCATCTCGGCGATCTTGCCCTGGTGCAGCACCAGGCCGCCGACCAGCTGCACGTCGTAATGGCGCTGGCCCAGCACCCGCCGGGCGGCCTCGCGCACCGTGGCGAAGGCCTCCGGCAGCAGGTCGTCGAGCGACTCGCCCTTGTCCAGCCGCTCGCGGAACTCCTGGGTCCTGGCCTGCAGCTGGGCGTCGCTCAGCGCCTGGACCTGGGGCTCCAGGGCATTGGCCTGGACCACCGGGCCGGTGATCAGCCCCTTGACGAAGCGGTCGTTGGACGAACCGAACAGCTTTCGGGCGAGCGCACCGAACATCGAAACCTCGACTAGGACAGGGAGAGCACGCGTTGGTACTCCCCCTGGAAATTGGGGCCGCGACACCCGGCTTTCAACGCGGCGCGGCACCATAGCGGAAGGGCCCGGCCCTGCCAATGGGCCGGGCCGACCGCTCAACTGGCCGGGTCGGCGGCGATGGCGCTGCCCTTCAGCACGACCGGGCGGGTGGTCTCGCCGGTGATGCCGAAATCGCTGTCGTTGATCATCAGCAGCGACCCGTCGCCGGTCAGGGCCAGCCCCTCGATCTTCACCGGCACCTCCGGATGGTCGGCGCTGTCGAAGCGCAGAACCTTGGTCAGCGGCACGATCTTCGCCGCCGCCAGGTCCTTCGACTGCTCCAGGCTCGGCGCGGTCTTCAAATCGTCCCAGGCGGTGCCGTGGATGTCGGTGGCCCCGGCCAGCGTCACCTCGTAGAGCTTGGTGGTGCCGTCGGTGCGCTCCAGCACCAGGAAGCGGTCGGCGCCGAGGCCCATCATCTCGCTGATGCGCGGGCTGTTCTGCTTGTCCGACGGGTCCAGCCGGAAGCTCTGCGGATCGTCCAGCGTGTAGATGTACTCGCCGGTGACCGCGAGCGTCGCCGGGTCGAGGGTCCACAGCCGAGCGTTCTTCGAGGCCTTGTAGGCATCGGCGTCCGGGTTCGCCAGCGGGTTCTGGATGATGGTGGCCAGGCGCTTGCCGTCCGGCGTGATCGCCAGCGATTCCAGGCCGCGGTTGAGGAAGCGTTTGGCCAGGATGGCCGGCAGCCCGCCATCGACCGGATAGTGGGCCGCCTTGAAGTCGCCCTCGGTGCCCTGCGGCACCACCCGCCGCAGGATCTTGCCGTCGGCGGCGACATGCAGCAGCGACGGGCCGTTCTCCTCCGACACCCAGAAGGTGCCGTCGGCCATCGGCACGATCGATTCGGCGTCGACCGCATCCGCGCTCTGCTCGAGCTTCTTGCCCGACAGGTCCAGCGGCTGCTCGGTCGAGGCATGGGTCAGCGGGTTCAAGAGGCCAGTGACCGGCTTGCCTGCGCCGTCGCGCAGCGGCAGCACGGTGTCGACGGTGAAGCTGTGGTCGTCCTTGAGCGTGATCCGGTAGATCGACGGCGAGTAGTCCGGCTGCGGATAGATGCGGCCGCCCTTGACGTCGCCGCAGATGGTCTTGCCGTCGACGCCGAACACATCCTTCACGTCGCCGCAGGTGAAGTTGGCGCCGCGGTCGGAGATGGTCCAGAAGGTCATCGCCGGGTCGCCGGCGCGGCGGCCGGCGCCGCTGCCGATGCCGACATTCAGCTCGCGGGTCTTGCCGCCGGGCACCGAGATGCTGCCGAGCGCGAGCTTGGGGTCGGTGCTGGTGTAGCTGGTCAGGGTCTCGGCGGCCTGCGCGGCGGGCAGGATCGCGGCCGAGAGCAGCAGGGCCGCAAGGGCTGGACGGAACGCCATGAACCTCTCCTTAATTCTTTGTCACGTCGAACCGGCCGGCCGCGGAAGCGGCGCCGGGAAGCCGCCCGTCTTCTAGGATTTGCCGCGTGTCGCGCCCGTGACGACTGCGTGAAGCTTTGATGACAGCGGTTCTTGGTCCGCTTGTGCCCGGTTTCGGCCTGTGCTTTACCTGTCCGCCACGTCGCGCAGCTGGCGCCGCCGCGATCCCATGACCGGATGCCGGCACTCCTCACGCCGAGGCGCCACTCGTCCCACCGTTCTGAAAGGACGCGTTTGATGTCTTCCCTCGCCCTCCGCCTGCTCGCCGGCGCGGCAGCCCTGACGCTCCTGGCCGGTCCGGTCCTGGCCCAGGATGCGACCAAGCCCGCAGAGGCGCCGGCCGCCGCCCCGGCCGCTGCTGGCGACCAGGCCGGCAAGCCCGACGATCCGGTCGCGGCCACGGTCAACGGCCAGCCGATCCTGCGCTCCGAGGTGCTGGAGGCGATCAACAGCCTGCCGCAGCAGTACCGCCAGATGCCGGTCGAGATGCTGGTGCCGCTGATGGCCGAGCAGGTGGCGACCGCCCGCCTGGTGGCGCAGAAGGGCGTCGATGCCGGGCTGCAGAACGACCCCGAGGTCAAGGCGCGGCTGGAGACGGCCGAGCGCCGCATCGTCCAGGACGTCTGGCTGCAGCGCCAGATCAAGGCCAAGGTCACCGACCAGGCGATCCAGGATGCCTATAAGAAGTACCTGGCCGACAATCCGGCGCAGGACCAGGTCAAGGCCCGCCATATCCTGGTCGACAGCGAGGACAAGGCCAAGGACCTGATCAAGAAGCTGGAGGGCGGCGCCAAGTTCGAGGAGCTGGCCAACGCCAACACCACCGACCCGTCGGGCAAGGATTCCGGCGGCGACCTCGGCTGGTTCGCCAAGGACCAGATGGTGCCGGAATTCGCCGACGCCGCCTTCAAGCTGGAGAAGGGCAAGTACACCACCGCCCCGGTGAAGACCCAGTTCGGCTGGCACGTCATCCTGGTCGAGGACAAGCGCACCCTGCCGCAGCCGACCCTGGACGAGGTCAAGCCGCAGCTCGAGGAGCAGCTGTCGCAGCAGCTGGTGCCGCAGATCATCGCCGAGGTGAAGCAGGGCGCGCAGATCGTGGTGATGGGCCAGGACGGCAAGCCGCTGCCCCCGCCCAGCACCGAGGCCCCGGGCGCCGCGCCGGGCGCCCCGGCCGCCACCGACCCGGCGGCCCCGGCCGCGCCGCCCGCGCCGGCCAAGTAACCGGCGCGACCTGAGAAGGGGGAGGGGACCATGGCCGGAGCATTGCCGCGTTCGCCGCTCGCGCCCGAGCGGCTGCCGGATCTGGCGCCGATCGCCGGCGTGCGGTTGGCCGCCGCCGCCTGCGGGCTGAAGAAGACGGGGGCGCCGGACGTGCTGTTCGTCGCCCTCGACCCCGGCACCACGGCGGCGGGCGTCTACACCCGCTCGCGCTGCCCCTCCGCCCCGGTGGACTGGTGCCGCCGGGCGCTGCCCCAGGGCCGCGCCCGGGCGGTGGTGGTGAATGCCGGCAACGCCAACGCCTTCACCGGCCAGGCCGGGGTGAAGACGGTCGCGGCCACGGTGGTGGCGGCGGCGAAGCAGGTCGGCTGCGACTGGGAGGAGGTGTTCATCGCCTCCACCGGCGTGATCGGCCAGCCGCTGCCGGAGGACCGCGTCGCCAGGCACCTGCCGGATCTGGCGAAGTCCCTCGGCGAAGACTGGGCGGCGGCGGCGGAGGCGATCCGCACCACCGACACCTCTCGGGCATGATCGCGCCGGACATGGCGACGATGCTGTCCTTCGTCTTCACCGACGCGGCGATCCCGGCGCCGCTGCTGCAGAAGGCCCTGGCGGCGGCGGTGGACCAGTCGTTCAACGCCATCACCGTCGACGGCGACACCTCGACCAGCGACACGCTGATGCTGTTCGCCACCGGCCAGGCCGGCAACCCAGTCCCGGCCGCGGCGGCGGACCTCGCCGACTTCCAGCGCGCGCTGGAGGACCTGACCGCCGACTTGGCGCGCCAGGTGGTGTGCGACGGCGAGGGCGCGCAGAAGCTGATCACCATCGCGGTGAAGGGCGCGATCTCCGACCGCTCGGCCCGGCGCATCGGCCTGGCCATCGCCAATTCGCCGCTGCTGAAGACCGCGGTGGCGGGCGACATCGAGGTCGATATCGGCATCGGCCGCGGCCACGCCACGGTCTGGACCTGCGACCTCACCCATGGGTATATCTCGATCAATGCGGATTACAGAAGCTAGCCCGGACTGAAGCAGGGCTGGCGCGGACGAACTGAGGTCGGGTCACGCCAGTGCATCGCGGCAAGGGCAGGATATCCATCGTCTTTGTGTTGCCTCTCCCGAATGCGGGAGGCCGCGTCGACCCCTCTCATCGGCACGCACGCTTTGCCTCTCCCGCTTGCGGGAGAGGTCGGGCTCGCGCAGCGAGACCGGGTGAGGGCGGCCGGACCGCGACCCCGGGATCGGCGTTTCAAGGTCTTCTCCTTTCTTGTCCCCCCTCCCCTTGCGGGAGGGGGGCAGGGGGAGGGGTCTGCGCGCGTCCGCGCGCGAATGCGAACAGGACCGGCCCGACCATCCCGTGCGGATCACCAAGGTCCGGGCCGCTCTTTGCGGCGAAGACCCCCTCCCCCTATCCCCCTCCCGCGAGGGGAGGGGGGACTCATTGGGTGCGTTCGACCGGTGCCGCCGTCAGGCGGCCGCGCCGGCGCGTTTTAAGGCGGTCTCGGCCATGAGCGACCTGCCGGAGGAGCTCGAGACCGAGCGGCTGCGGCTGCGCCGTCACCGTCCCTCCGATGCCGGCGAGATCACCCATCTGCTGGACGATTGGGAGGTGGTGCGCTGGCTGTCGGACGTACCCTTCCCCTACCGCTTCGCCGATGCCGAGGACTGGATCCGCACGGCGGAGAAGCGCTGGATCGCCGGCCGCGACTACCAGTTCGTGGTGGCGCTGCCCGACAGCGGCGCGGTGATCGGCCATATGGGGCTGTCGATCGCCACCAACGGCCGGGTCGGCAGCTTCGGCTACTGGTTCGGCCGGCGCTACTGGGGCCAGGGCTTTGCCACCGAGGCGGCGCAGGCGGTGATCGCCTTCGGCTTCCTCGACCTGCGGCTGGAGCGGATCCAGGCGGCCTACCACCCCGACAACGCGCCGTCGGGCCATGTCCTGGTCAAGGCCGGGCTGATGACCGACGGCATCAAGACCATCGAGTTCAAGGCGCTGGGGCAGGCGGTGCCCTGCCCGCTCTTCGCCCTCAGCCGCCAGGATTACCTGAAGATCTATGCCGCCTGATTCCCCTGCCACTCCTGCCTCTCCTGGCGCCGCCGCCACGCTGCCGCCCCTGCCGGTGGTGCTGGTCGTCGCCGTCGCTTTGGTCGACACCGATGGCCGCGTGCTGATCGCCCAGCGGCCCGAGGGCAAGTCGATGGCCGGGCTGTGGGAGTTCCCCGGCGGCAAGGTCGATCCGGGCGAGACGCCGGAGGCGGCGCTGATCCGCGAGCTGCGCTCTATCTCTGCCGCCGCTGGCAGGGCACGCCGCAGCCGCGCGAAGGCCAGACCCTGGCCTGGGTGGCGCCGAACCGGTTGCGCGACTACCCGATGCCGCCGGCCGACAAGCCGCTGGTGGCGATGCTGCGGGATGCGGTGTAGGCGATGGGCTTCGTAAGAAAACTGGGTGGAGAGCATGAGCCGTAAGGGCCAAATTTGACCGATATTTAAGTTACGGGAGCCCTAAATTGCCCGACGACGGATACTGGCGCTGGAACGCTAGCATAGCTTGGCACTACTTTTGCTCAGTCGGTAGTTCCGCGGCCATGGCGCGCGAAGCCACTAATGAATTCATCCGATATCACCATGTCCGGACACTTCTGTATTTTTCCGTGTGCGCGATGAGGCCGCGCTGAACGCGGCCATGCGCGAGCATATGAAGGGCGAAGCGGAAGACGTTATTATGGAGCGATTGAGAAAGCCTCCTTTTCGCGAGAAGGTATCTGTATGGCCATCGGAAATTGCTGGTAGAGAAATTTCTTTTGAGCCTGATTTCTGGGGCTTCTTCGAGCAGCATAAGCAGGTGCGGGACGAAATTACCCATCCGAAGCGACGGGACCATTCCGTATACCGCGACCTAGCAGGCTGTTGAAAAAGTTCCTCGTCCTCGGGTAGCGGTGATGATTCGCTGGCTGCGTGTTGATAAGGGGGATGTGCCGTGCGCGGCAGCGACAGTCGGACGGGCGAGCTGTTCAGCTATGTGGATCTGGAGGCGC
>JAEKLZ010000283.1 GCA_019508225.1 Inquilinus limosus
GCACCGGCACGCCGTCGACGCTCAGCACGGATCCGGGCGGCACCACCACGGCCGGCGTCTCCAGCACCTTGCCGTCCAGCGCCACGCGGCCCTCGGCGATCCAGCGCTCGGCCTCGCGGCGCGAGCACATGCCGGCCCGCGCCAGCACCTTGGCGACGCGCTCGCCGTCCTTCTCGCCGCCATCCTTGAAGGTGGCTTTCGGTTTCCCGGCGGGCATCGCGGCGCCTGTCGCGGCCGGGTCGCCCGCCGTCTTCCCGACGGTGGTCTTGGGGTCACTCTTGCTCATCGCCCTTGTCTACCGCGAAGCGCCCGGCCAGGGTTAGCGCGAAACTCGAGGATCTGCCCCGTGCCCGCCGACCCGTCGTCTCCCGATCCGGCCGAAACCTATATGCGTCTGGCCTTGGACGAGGCGGCGGCGGCGGCTGTGCGCGGCGAGGTGCCGGTCGGCGCGGTGCTGGTCGAGGCCGCGACCGGCGCGGTGCTGGCCCGGGCCGGCAACCGGGTGGAGGAGCTGGCGGACCCGACCGCCCATGCCGAGGTGCTGGCGATCCGCGAGGCCGGCCGGCTGCGCGGCCGGCCGCGGCTGCCGGACTGCGACCTCTACGTCACGCTCGAGCCCTGCGCGCTCTGCGCCGGCGCCATCTCCTTCGCCCGCATCCGCCGTCTGGTCTTCGCCGCCACCGACCCGAAGGGCGGCGCCGTGCTGCACGGCCCGCGCTTCTTCGAGCAGAAGACCTGCCATCACCGCCCGCAGGTGGAGCAGGCACCGGGCGGGGAAGAGGCGGGCGAGCTGCTGCGCGCCTTCTTCCGGGCGCGGAGGTAGAGCGCCGGGCTGGCCGCCGGTCCGGTGATCTGACAGGATCGGGCGGCCCTGGGGGAGGGGCGGTTTCAGAGACGACTTATCATGCTCGGATTATCGGGGCGGATGGCCGCGGCCATCCTGGTCTGCGGCATCCTCCCGGGATGCCAGTCGCCGTTTCCCAAGGTGTCGGAGGCGAGCAAGGTCCATATCCAACTGGCGCGCAGTTGGTGCTACGGCGGATGCCCGGCCTATGTCGTCGATGTCACCGAGGACGGATCAGTGATTTACGAGGGAACCAGCTCGGTGGCCGTCAGCGGCCGGTTTCAGGATCGGATCCCGCCGACAGCGGTGGCTGCGCTAGTCGGCCTGTTCGATCGTGCAGGTTTCTTCTCGCTCCGGGATGAATACTCAGCGTCATTCCCTGATGGCGTGGCCTACACGATATCGCTGACCGTCGACGGAAGAACGAAGACCGTCAGAGACTATGAAGGACAGACGGTTGGCATGCCCGCAATCGTCACGGAACTCCAAGACGCGATCGACCGGACTGCGGGAACAGCAAAGTTCGTCAAAGGCGCGCCCGAGACCATCGAGGTGCTCCGGAAGGCAGGCTTCAACTTCTCCTCTCCACAAGCCGGAGTGTATCTGGCCGACGCGCTGGACATCGGCAGCTACGCCTACGCGCGCGAGCTTATTGAAGCGGGCGCCCCTCTCGACGGCCGGACGACGCGTCAGCAACTGCCATTCCCCCAATTGATCGGCGCGGGCTCGCCCGAGGCGAACGCGACCGCAAGGCTGCTCGCCGAAACGGCAATCGCGCGGGGTTCCTATCAGGACAGAACCAATGCCGTCTGGCTGGCGGTAAGGCTCGACGATGCTCGCCTGCTGCGCCGGCTGATTGACAAGGGCGCCGACATCAGGATCACCTCCGCGGAGTATCCCTGGATCACGCCCCTGAGCGATGCCCGGTCGGCTTCGATGGCTCGCACTCTGCTGGCTGCGGGCCTTGATCCGAACCAGATGAGGCCTTCGCCCCTCATGGTCACCGAATCTGAAGAGGTGGCGCTGGTGCTGGCCAGTAAGGGTATGAGGGACGAAATCAGGACCGCGCTGATCGTCCGCGCCCGCGAGGAGGGCTGGAACCGCCTCCTGGCGAAACTCGGCTCCTAAACCTCCGCCTCGCCCTTCAGCACCGGGATGCAGCCGCCGCCGACGGTGGCGCGGATGCCGTCCGCGGCGCGGCGGGCGGCCACGCGCAGCAGGCTCGGGCGGCCCATCTCCACACCCTGCACGATCTCGGCCTGTCCCGCCTCGGCGCCGGACAGCGACAGCAGCAGCGCGCCCAGCGTGGCGTTGGCGCTGCCGGTCGCCGGGTCCTCATAGGTGCCGGACAGGGGCGCGAACATCCGGGCGCGGATGCGGGCCCCGCCCGGCGCGGCGATGTCCGGCGCTGCCGGGTCGCGGGCGTAGAGATGCAGCGACAGGCGCCGCTCCACCTTCGGGAACTGCTCTTGGGTGCGGCGGAAGGCGGCGATGTCCGGGGTGGCGCGGGTCAGCGCCTCGCCGGTCACCTCGACCAGCACGAAGGGGATGCCGACCGAAGCCAGCACCGGCTGGTGCGCCTTGGTGATGACGTCGGACGGGGCCAGGCCGGCGCAGGCTGCGATCGCCTCGGGCGGCAGCTCCATCAGCGTCGACAGCGGCTGCGGCGCCGCGATCACGGCGCCGATCACGGCCCCGGCCGTATCGCGCTCGACCCGCACCTCGACCAGGCCGGACAGCTCCTCGAACAGCAGCACGCCGTCGCGGTCCAGCCCGTGCCGGGCCAGCACGCAGCCGGTGCCGACATTGGGATGACCGGCGAAGGGCATCTCGTAGGTCCGGTTGAAGATCCGCACCCGGGCCGAATGCGCCGGGTCCTCCGGCGGCAGCACGAAGGTCGTCTCGCTCAGGTTGAACTCGGCCGCCAGCGACTGCATCTCGCCGTCCGACAGGCCGCGCGCATCCGGGAACACCGCCAGCTGGTTGCCGCCGAAGCGGCGGTCGGTGAACACGTCCACGGTCTCGAAGGCGAAGCGGCGCATCATGGCCTCCCCGGCGGGCTGAAAGGGTCCCGAGTCTTGACAGGACTTTGTCCTTTGGCAAAGTGCCGAAATGTACCCAGCCAATCTCTTCCGCGCCTTGGCCAATGAGCGCCGCCTGCAGATCCTGGACTGGCTGAAGGACCCGCGCGCGCATTTCCCGCCGCAGGCCGATGGCGACCTGGTCGAGGACGGAGTCTGCGGCCTGTTCATCGCCGACAAGCTCGGCATCAGCCAGCCGACGCTGAGCGAGCATATGCGCGTCCTGGTCCAGTCCGGCCTGGTGGTGCCGAAGCGGATCAAGCAATGGACCTTCTACAAGCGTGACGAGGAGCAGATCCGCGCGGCGCGGGCGATGGTCGACACCCTCTGAGGCTTTCCGCCGGGCGTTTCCGTGCCTATCTTCCAGGCGACCCGACACGAGACGCACCGATGTTCCAGACCGCACGCCCCGATCCCGCTTTGCCGAAGGCCGAGGCCTATCGCGACCTGCTCTCCCAGGCCGAGGGGCTGTTCCATGGCGAGACCGATGCCATCGCCAACGCCGCCAACCTCTCGGCCCTGATCTATCACGGCCTGCCGGAGCTGAACTGGGCCGGCTTCTACCTGCTGCGCAGCGAAAGCGAGCTGGTGCTCGGCCCGTTCCAGGGCAAGCCGGCCTGCATCCGCATCCCGCTCGGCCGCGGCGTCTGCGGCACGGCGGCGGAGCGCGGGGAATCGGTGCTGGTGCCGGATGTGCACGCCTTCCCCGGCCATATCGCCTGCGATGCCGCCTCTTGGTCCGAGCTGGTGGTGCCGCTGGTGCGGGACGGCCGGGTGATCGGCGTGCTCGACCTCGACAGCCCGCTGCCCAACCGCTTCGACGCCGAGGACCAGGCCGGGATCGAGGCCTTGGCCGCGCTGTGGGTCGCCGCCAGCGCCGCCTGACGTCTCTCAGCCCTTGTTGTCGTAGCGGATCCCGATCACCTCGGCGGTCTCGATCCCGCCGGGGGTGCGGATCTCGACCACGTCGCCCTCCTGCGTCCGCATCAGGGCGCGGGCGAGGGGGGAGATCCAGCTGATGTCGCCGGCATCCGCGTCGGTCTCGTCGATGCCGACGATGCGCACGGTGCGCTCGCGGTCCTGGCCGTCCACATAGGTGACGGTGGCGCCGAAATAGACCCGGTCGCGGTTGGTCTGGCGCGCCGGGTCGACCACCTCGGCGATCTCCAGCCGCTTGGTCAGGAACCGCACCCGGCGGTCGATCTCGCGCAGCCGCTTCTTGCCGTAGATGTAGTCGCCATTCTCCGACCGGTCGCCGTTGCCGGCGGCCCAGGACACGACCTCGACCACCTTCGGCCGCTCGACCCGCCACAGCTGCTTCAGCTCGTCCTGCAGCCGCTGGAAGCCCTCGGGCGTGATGTAGTTCTTCGACCCCGCGGGCAAGGGCGCCGGCGCATCGTCCAGCTCCTCCTCGGTGTCGGTCTCTTTGGTGAAGGCCTTGCTCATGGGGACACTGTAGCACTGCACGTAGGTTGGGTTCGCCCCGGCGAACCCAACACTGGCTTGGGCGGCGCGATGTTGGGTTCGCGATGCGAACCCAACCTACGTCGTCTTGGTTTCGGGGATAACGAGTTCAGCCTGTTCGGACCATGTGTCTTCAAGCGCCGATTCCTCGGGGTCGGAGGCGATGGCGCGATCGATGTCCACGTCCGAAAGCGCGCGGACACGGCTCCAATCGGTCAGTCCTTGACCGCGGTCATCCAGCGACGTCGTGATGATCTTCGGTGTCATCGCCCGATTATACACTCCGAAGGACAGCGTTGCAGGCTGGTCAGAGTTCTTCCGGCCTCGGCTTTCGGACACGATGAACGAACACCGGCTCGGACGCGCCGCAGGAACGATAGTTCTGCTGCGCATCCCGCAGGCTTAGCGACCCGTTCGGCCCACCCCGGATAAGATCGGCGTCGTCCTCATCCTGGCCATCGTCTTCCCACCAGCAGACCGGACAGATCTCGAAGGCGGCGCGTCCCCGCAGCGTCTTGCAGCCACAGCAGGGACATCTATAGGTCGGCCGGTCCTGGGTCGGCTCCGAGACGCTCACACCGCGATGTCCCTTCGGCAGAACCCCTCCGGCCAGTCGATGCGGTCGACCGCCTGATAGGCGCGGGACCGGGCCTCGGCGATGTCGGCGCCCAGGGCCGTCACCGCCAGCACGCGCCCGCCCTGGGCCGTGACCGTGCCGTCGGCCTCGGCCCTGGTGCCGGCGTGGAACACGATGGTGCCCGGCACCTGCCCGGCCGCGTCCAGCGCCCGGATCGGGCTGCCCTTCCTGTAGCTGCCCGGATAGCCGTTCGCCGCCATCACCACCGTCACCGCCGCCTCCGGCCGCCAGCGCAGGGTGAGGTGGCGCAGCTCGCCGTCGGCTGCCGCGATCAGGGCGGTCAGCAGATCCGAGCTCAGCCGCGGCAGCAGCGTCTCGCATTCCGGGTCGCCGAAGCGGACATTGTGCTCGATCAGCTGCGGCCCGCGCTCGGTCAGCATCAGCCCGGCGAACAGGATGCCGCGGAACGGCGTGCCCTCGGCCTCCATGGCCTTGAGCGTCGGCTGCACGATCTCGGCCATGATCCGGGCCTCGAGCTCCGGCGTGGCCAGCGGATGCGGCGAGACGGCACCCATGCCGCCGGTGTTCGGGCCCTCGTCGTTGTCATAGGCGCGCTTGTGGTCGCGGGCGGTGGCCAGCGGCAGCGCGGTCTCGCCGTCGCACAGGGCGAAGAAGCTCAGCTCCGGCCCGACCAGGCATTCCTCGACCACGATCGAGGCGCCGGCGGCGCCGAATCCGCCCTCGGTCAGCATGGTGTCGACCGCAGCCTGGGCCTCCTCGATCGACTGCGCCACCACCACGCCCTTGCCGGCGGCCAGCCCGTCGGCCTTGACCACGATCGGCGCGCCCTCGATGGCGACATAGGCCTTGGCCTCGGTCGCGTCGGTGAAGCGGCGATAGCGCGCGGTCGGGATGCCATATTTGGCGCAGAGGTCCTTGGTGAAGCCCTTCGACCCCTCCAGCGCCGCGGCCGCGGCGGTCGGCCCGAAGGCCTTGATCCCGGCTTCGGTCAGCCGATCCACCAGCCCCGCCACCAGCGGCGCCTCGGGCCCGACCACGACGAAGTCGATCGCCTCGTCCTGGGCGAAGCGAACCAGCCCGTCGACATCCTCGGCCGCGATCGGCACGCAGGTCGCCTCCCTGGCGATGCCGGCATTGCCGGGCGCGCAAGTGAGGGTGGTGCACAGGGGGGAGGCGGCGATCGCCCAGGCCAGGGCATGTTCGCGGCCGCCGCCGCCGACCAGAAGGATGCGCATCGCAGAACCCGCTCTCGATCTCTTGCTCAAGTGGCAGCGGTTTAGCATGGTGGCCGCAGCATGACCGAGCAAAACGACACCCCCCCGGCTCCCCCGGGCCGCCCCGGCTCCAACCTGCCGGAATTCACCATCGCCGAGCTGACCGGCGCGCTGAAACGCACCATCGAGGGCGAGTTCGGCATGGTCCGCGTGCGCGCCGAGATCGGCAAGGTCATGGTGCCGCGCTCCGGCCATGTCTACCTGACGCTCAAGGACGACAGCTGCACCCTCGAATCGGTGATCTGGAAGGGCCAGCTGGCGCGGCTGATGGTGCGGCCGGAGCAGGGGATGGAGGTGATCTGCACCGGCCGGCTGACCATCTACGGCTCGCGCTCGCAATACCAGATGGTGATCGAGCAGATGGAGCTGGCGGGCGAGGGCGCCATCCTCAAGATGCTGGAGGAGCGCCGCCGCCGCCTCGCCGCCGAAGGGCTGTTCGAGGCCGCGCGCAAGCGGGCGCTGCCGTTCCTGCCGCGGGTGATCGGCGTCGTCACCTCGCCGACCGGCGCGGTGATCCGCGACATCCTGCACCGCCTGTCCGACCGCTTCCCGCGACATGTCCTGGTCTGGCCAGTGGCGGTGCAGGGCGACAGCGCGGCGGGGCAGGTGGCGGCGGCGATCGAGGGCTTCAACGCCCTGACGCCCGGTGGGCCGGTGCCCCGGCCGGACCTGCTGATCGTCGCCCGCGGCGGCGGCAGCCTGGAAGATCTGATGCCGTTCAACGAGGAGATCGTGGTGCGCGCGGCGGCGGCCAGCGCCATCCCCCTGATCTCCGCCGTCGGGCACGAGACCGACACCACCCTGATCGACTTCGCCTCCGACCGCCGCGCCCCGACCCCGACCGCGGCGGCGGAGATGGCGGTGCCGGTCCGGGCCGAGCTGCTGGGCCGGGTGCTGGACTGCTCCCGCCGCCTCGAAGCCGGAACCGCCCGGCTGTTCGGCGAGCACCGCACCCGGCTCGACGCTCTGCGCCGCGGCCTGGGCGACCCGGCCCGGCTGATCGAGACCGCGATGCAGCGGCTGGACGACCGCGGCGAGCGGCTGGACCGCGCCGCGCTCGGCCGGGTCGAACGCTGCCGCGGCCGGCTGGCCGAGCTCGGCGCCCGGCTGCCGCATCCGCGTCGCCAGGTGGCGGAGACGGCGCGGCATCTGGCCCAGCTCGGCGATCGCCTGACCGCCTGCGGCACCCGCCTGCCCCACCGCCCGGCCGAGCGCTTCCACGCCCTGTCCGGCCGCTTCGGGCCGGAGCCGGTGCAACGCGCCCTGGCCGACCGCACCGCGCGCCTGGCTGCCGCCGGCCGGCTGCTGGAGAGCTATTCCTATAAAGGCGTGCTGCGCCGCGGCTACGCCCTGGTGCAGGACCCGGCGACCGGCCATGCCTTGGGATCGGCCCAGGAAGCGACGCCCGGCCGGGCGGTGACCATTCACTTCCACGACGGCGAGGCGCCGGCCGTGATCGGCGGCGGCAAGCCGCACCGGCCCGCCCGCGCCCCCGACCCGAAGCCCGAGCAGGGATCGCTGCTCTAGCCGCTTTCTCCACCCCTCCAGCCGCGACGAGGTCCGATTGCGCGGAACCACATCTGACCAGGGCCCGGCCCGCCAGCCGGTCCGCGCCGCGGCCGCCGCCTTCATCGGCACCGCGGTCGAGTTCTACGATTTCTACGTCTACGGCCTGGCCGTGCCGCTGGCGCTGGGGCCGCTGTTCTTCCCCAGCGACGACCCGTTCGTCAGCACCCTAGCGGCCTTCGGCACCTTCGCCGTCGGCTTCATCGCCCGGCCGATCGGCGGCGTGGTGTTCGGCCATCTCGGCGACCGGCTGGGCCGCAAGAAGCTGCTGGTCTTCACCATGCTGCTGATGGGCTTCGCCACCATCGCCATCGGCTGCCTGCCGACCTATGCCCAGATCGGCATCTGGGCGCCGGTCCTGCTGGTGGTGCTGCGCATCGTCCAGGGCCTCGCCACCTCGGGCGAATGGGGCGGCGCGGTGCTGATGGCGGGCGAGCACGCGCCGGCGAAGCGGGTCACCTTCTTCGCTTCCTTCGCCCAGCTGGGCAGCCCGGCCGGGCTGCTGCTGGCGCTCCTGATGTTCCGCGCGGTCAAGCTGCTGGACCCGGCCGACTTCATGGCCTGGGGCTGGCGCATCCCGTTCCTGGCCGGCGTCGTGCTGCTGGGCGTCGGCTTCGCCATCCGCGCCAGCGTCCGTGAGACTCCGGCCTTCGAGAAGGTGGTGGCGCAGAAGCAGATGGCGCGCTTCCCGGTGGCCGAGGCGCTGCGCACCGCCTGGTATCCGATCCTGCTGGCGGCCGGCGTGTCGGTGCTGGGCACCGGCGGCTTCTTCTTCACCAATGTGTTCATGATCTCCTACACCACGACCTATGTCGGGGTGCCGGAGCCGGTGATCCTCGACTGCCTGCTGTGGGTCACGGTGATCCAGTTCCTGTCGCAGCCGGTCTCGGCGCTGCTGGCCGAGCGCATCGGCGAGGTGCGCTTCCTGAAGCTCGCCGCCTTCCTGGCGATGCTGGCGCCCTATCCGATGTTCCTGCTGGTCGGCACCGGCCAGCCGCTGGCGATCGTGTTCGGCATCTCGCTCGCCATCGTCACCCTGTCCGGCGTCTATGCCGTGATGGCCGGCTTTCTCAGCACCGCCTTCCCGGCGCGGCTGCGCTATTCCTGCATCTCGATGGGCTACCAGCTCGGGGTCACCGTCTCGGCCGGCGGCGCGCCGCTGCTGGGTGCGGTGATCGCCCGGCAGTATCAGGGGCAATGGCTGCCGCTGGCGCTGTTCTTCAGCGTGCTGGCGCTGGTGACGCTGGCCAGCGTCCATGTCTTCATGCTGTGGCGGCGCGGCTACGAGGCGCGACAGGCGGCGACGCAGCCGGCCTGAGCCGGCATCAGGCTGGAACCGCCAGGGCGCAGCGCCGAGGCGGGTCCAGCCAGCGGTCCAGCCGCAGCCCGGCGGATTCCAGCTCCTCCGCCAGCTGCGCATCGTCGATCAGCTCGCAGGTGTAGCTCTGGGTCCAGGCCGCATCGGTGGCTTCGGACCGCAGGGTGATGTGGGACAGGCGGCCGTCGTGCCGCACCGAGTCGATGGTGTGGCGGATGCCGGCCTCCTCTCCCGCCGGACCGGGCTGCAGGGCGGAGAAGGTCGCGGGGTTGCGGCGTTCGATCAGCACCACGCCGTCCGGCCCGACATGGCGGCGGCAGGCGGCCAGCAGCGCGGCGCGGGTTTGCATGTCGGGGAAGTTGATCAGCGTGCTGGCCAGCAGCACCGCATCGAAGCTGCGGCCGAGGTCGAGATCCTCGATATCGGCCAGCACCGTCTCCGCGCCGCGGATATGGGCCAGCATCTCGGCCGAGTTGTCGACGGCGGTCACGGCGTAGCCGTGGGCGGCCAGCGCGTGGGTGACCCGGCCGGGTCCGGAGCCCAGCTCCAGGATCGTGCCGCCGGCCGGGACCACGGCGGCGACGATCTCCGCCTCGCCGTCGGCCGGCAGGCGCCGGTACAGCTCGACGGCGCAGCCATCCAAGGTGTGGGCGCCCGGCCCGGTGCCGGTGAAGCGGATCGCGGAGCCCATCGGTGCCCTCCCTGCTGGTCCGTTGGAGATGGCGATGGCGGCAGGTCGATGCCAGGGGCTTGAGAAGCGTCCGGCATGTGGTTAGATAGCGACAGGCCCGCTTTCCCGGCGGGCCGTGACCGCACAGGAGGTTGCCTATGTCCCCGCGGGACGCCTGACCCACCGATTCCGCCTGTTCTGCGAGAACAGGGGGATCGGTTTCGACACGAACCCTTCGGTTCGGCCGTTCGACAGCACGACGCTGTTCTGTACGGCGGGCATGCAGCAGTTCAAGCCGCTGTTCACCGACCCGTCCGTCACCGCAACCTTCGCCAATCTCCAGTCCTGCCTGCGCCTGGGCGATCTCGACGAGATCGGCGACGGCACGCATCTGCTCCGCTTCGACATGCTCGGCCTGTTCTCGCTCCGGCAGATGGATGTCGGGCAGGCGATCGACTTCTGGCTCGGTTTCCTGGCGGAGATCGGGGCCCCGCCGGACCATGTCACCATCCATCCCGATCGCCTGGCCGACTGGTCGCCGCTCTATCGCGGCCGGCTGTCGATCCGGCCCGACCCGGACTGCACCTGGAGCGACGGCAGCATCACCGGCTATTGTACCGAGTTCTACCGGGACGGGGTCGAGATCGGGAACATCGTCAACCCGCTCGGCACCTGCATCGATGCGGGGTTCGGGCTGGACAGGCTGGATGCGCTGGTCAACGGCACTCCACCGATGACCCCGGCGGAGATCCTCGCCGAAGGGATCGGCAGCATCATCGCCAGCGGCTACAAGCCCGGCCCGAAGACGCAGGGCTATGTCCTGCGCAAGCTGCTGCGCCGGCTGTGGGCGATCGGCGGCACGCTCGACCATCCCTTCTTCCGGGCGGAGGTGGCGCGGCAGCAGCGGCTGCGCGACCGCTACGCCCGGCTGAAGCCCCATCATCCGGACAGGCCGCCGGAATGGTGGTTCGACACCCATGGCATCGATCTGGACGAGGTCGAGGGGCCGGCGTAAGCCGGCCCCAGCCATCCGCATGACACCGCAGACCGAGGATCCGGGGATGTTCGAGGAAGATCTGGCGCGCTGGGACCTGGTGCCGGACGGCGCGCCGATCGTCACCCATGGCAGCCGGCTGCTGGCGGTGCGCGCCGGCGACCTGCCGGCGATGATCAAGCAGCCGGTGAACGAGGACGAGAAGCTGGGCTGCCTGCTGATGCAGCACTGGACCGGGGAGGGGGCGGCGATGGTGCTGGCTCAGCATGGCGACACGCTGCTGCTGGAACGCGCCACCGGCCCCGCCTCGCTCGTCGCCATGTCGCGGCAGGGCCAGGATGACGAGGCCTGCCGCATCCTGTGCGAGGCCGCTTCCCGGCTGCACGCGCCGCGCGGCCGGCCGCTGCCCGACGGTCTGCTGCCGCTGGAGCGGTGGTTCGCGCCGCTGACCGAGGGCGGCGACCGTTACGGCGGTGTCGTGGCCCAGGCCGCCGCCATCGCCCGCGATCTGCTGGCGGAGCGGCGGGACATCGTCACCCTGCATGGCGACCTGCATCATGACAACGTGCTGGATTTCGGGCCGCGCGGCTGGCTGGCGATCGATCCGCGGCACCTGGTCGGCGACCGCGGCTATGATTTCGGCAGCATTTTCACCAACCCGGACATGGGCTTCTCCGGCGCGCCGGCCCTGGCCGAGCCGGACCTAGCCGTGGCGACCCAGCCCGGCCGCCTGGCCCGGCGGACGGTGGTGGTGGCCGAGGCGGCGGGCATGGATCGCGGCCGGCTGCTGCGCTGGGTTCTGGCTTCGTCCTCTCTGTCCGCCGTCTGGAGCCTCGACGACGGCGACCACCCGGCGATCGACCTGGCGGTGGCGGAAGCGGCGCTGGCGGAGCTGGGCGAGAACTGACGACCGCATTTTTTGCCGGCCGTGTCGGCGCCGGGCA
>JAEKLZ010000284.1 GCA_019508225.1 Inquilinus limosus
GACGCCCGCCGGCACCCCGGCCTCGGCGCAGAGGGCGGCGAGGGCATAGGCGGTCAGCGGCGTCTCGCTCGCCGGCTTCAACACCACGGTGCAGCCGGCGGCGAGCGCCGGGGCGATCTTGCGGGTGGCCATCGCCGCCGGGAAGTTCCAAGGCGTGACCAGCACGCAGATGCCGATCGGCTCGTAATCGACGATGATGTGGTTCGCCCCGGTGGGGGAGAGCATGAAATCGCCGCCGATGCGCACCGCCTCTTCCGCATTCCAGCGGAAGAAGTCGGCGGCGTAGGCGACCTCGCCGCGCGCGTCGCGCAGGGCCTTGCCGTTCTCCAGCGCGATCAGCCGCGCCAGATCCTCGGCGCGCTCCGTCATCAGCTCGAAGCAGCGGCGCAGGATCTCCGACCGCTGGCGCGGCGGTGTCGAGCGCCAGGCCCCGGCCGCCTGCGCGGCTGCCTCGACCGCCGCCGCCGCATCCTCGACCGATGCGCCTGGCACCTCGGCCAGAATCTGTCCGGTCGAGGGATCGATCACGGGAATCGCCTTGCGCCCAGCCGGCCACAGCCATTCTCCGCCGATGAAGAGGCCACGGGCACAGCTCGCCGGATCGAGGTCCGATGTGGCGTGAGGCGCGGCTGAAAGCGGCGTCGCCGGGGTCATGGGCGGATTCCCTTATTCGAGGACAGGGTCGGATGCGGCCGCGTCCAGATCGCCGCGATAGGCCGCGTCGACCAGCCGGCGCATCTCGGCGAGCCCGATCGGGCGCGGATTGTTCTTGATCAGCCGCTCGATGCCGACCGCCTGCTCGGCGGTCCAGTCCAGCTTGTCGGCGGGCAGGCCGAGGCCGGCGAGTGTCGGCGTGATGCCGATGGCGCGCAGCAGCCGCGTCACCTCGTCGATGGCGGCATCGGCCAGCGCCTCACGCGTGGCGTGCCCGCCGTCGACCCCGAGCGCGACGGCGATCTCCGCCATCTCGTCCAGCGCCGCGGCGCGGTTGAAGCGCATCACATAGGGCAGGGCGGTCGCGACGCCGAGGCCGTGGGGCGTGTGGGTCAGGGCGCCGACCGGATACTGGATCGCGTGCGCCGCCGCCGTGCCCGCCGTGCCGAAGGCGCAGCCGGCCGCCAGCGCCGCCATCATCACCTCCGCCCTGGCATCCTCATCCGTTCCGTCGCGCCAGGCGCGTTCCAGGCTGCGCCCGAGCAGGCGGATGGCGAGCAGCGCAAAATGGTCGGTCAGCGCGCTCTTGCCGATGAAGACGTGCTTCTGCGCCAGCTCCGCCGAGGGCGGGCGCCGTCCCGCAGTGAACGCCTCGATCGCATGGGTCAGCGCATCGGCGCCGGCGACCGCGGTCAGGGCGGGCGGGCAGGAGAGGGTGAGGTCGGGGTCGCAGATGGCCGCGGCGGGAATGAGGTAGGGGCTCGAGATGCCGACCTTCAGCAGGCGGTCCGGATCGGAGATCACCGCGACCGGCGTCGCTTCCGAGCCGGTTCCAGCGGTGGTCGGAACGGCGACGACCGGCAGCACCGGCCCCGGCACCTTGAACTCGCCGTAATAATCCGGCAGCCGACCGTCATGGGCAAGCAGCAGGGCGGCGCATTTCGCCATGTCGAGGCAGCTGCCGCCGCCGATGCCGATAACGAGGTCGGGGGTGAAGCCGCGCGCCTCCTCGGCGCAATCGGCGGCGCTGTCGCGCGGCACGTCCGGCAGCACGCGGCCATGGACATGGACGGCGAGGCCGGCCGCGCGCAGCCCGTCCAGCATCCGCTCGAAATCGGCTGATGTGGCCAGCCGCTCGTCGGTGCACACCAGCGCCCGCCGCCCGAGGCGGGCGGCGACCGCCGGCAGGGCCGCGCGCTGGCCTTTGCCGAACAGGATCTCCTTGGGCAGCCGGATCGCCGAGAAGAGCGTCACGATCGACCCCATCGGTTGTGGACTGGTTTCGGCCCGCAATATCCTATATCAGATCCTATAGGATATCGTATTGAATGCGGCGGAGGATCGTGCTAGCTCTGCGGCATGTCAAGGGACAAAGCAGTGCGCAGCCAGAAACCAACCCTCGGCTCCCATCCCGCGGCCGGTCCGGACGAAGGCACGGTGATCCACCGGGCTGCCAGCCTCGCGGAGGAGGTCTACGAGGCGATCTTCGGCCAATTGATGGCGCTGAAGATTCCTCCCGGCGGCCGCATCACGGTCGACGCCCTGGTGCGCGAGTTCAACGTGTCACAGACGCCGATCCGCGAGGCGCTTGGCCGGCTGGAAGGCGAAGGCCTGGTGGTCAAGACGCACCTCGTCGGCTACAGCGCGGCGCCCCAGGTCTCGCGCCGGCGCTTCACCGAGCTGTACCAGCTTCGCCTGCTGCTCGAGCCCGATGCGGCGCGCAGGGCCGCGTCGGCGATGACGGCTGCGGCGCTGCGGGCGCTGACCGAGGCGGCGGGGGTGATGTCGCGTCCGGATGGCCCGGACGCACGGGCCCGCTATTCCCAGTTCGCGCGCGAGGACGCCCTGTTCCACGACAAGATCCTCGCGGTCGCCGGCAACGAGCTCATCCGCGAGACGCTGGCGCACCAGCACACCCACTTCCACATCTTCCGCCTGATGTTCCACTCGCGGGTGACCGAGGAGGCGCTCGACGAGCACTCGGCGATCCTCGCCGCCTTCGGCCGGCGCGACCCGGACGAGGCCGAGCGGGCGATGCGCACCCATATCGAGCGGTCGCGCGACCGCCTGCTGCCCGCATTCGACTGATGCCAGGAGCCATGGGCGGCGGGCCGATCCGTGATACGCTGGCGGAAAAGGGAGGATAACGATGGGACAGGTCGACGCCTGTGCGCTGAGCCTGACCAATGTCAGCAAGTCCTACGGACACGTCCGGGCCCTGCACAACCTGTCGTTCAGCGTCGCGGAAGGCCGCTTCTTCGTGCTGTTCGGACCCAGTTCCGTCGGCAAGACGACCACGCTGCGCATGATCGCCGGCCTGGTCCCGCCGGACCGGGGCCGCGTCGAGATCTTCGGCCGGGATTGGACGCATGAGCCGATCGCGGGGCGCGGCGTGTCGATGGTGTTCCAGTCCTTCGCGCTGTATCCGCATCTCACCGTCTCCGAGAACCTGGCCTATCCGCTGCGCGAGGCCCGGATGGAGCGGGAGGAGATTGGCCGCCGCGTCCGGGAGACGGCGGCGATGCTCCGGCTCGACGCGAAGCTCGACCGCAAGCCCGGCACCCTGTCGGGCGGCGAGCAGCAGCGGGTCGCGCTCGGCCGGTCGCTGATCCGGCGGCCGCGGATCCTGCTGCTGGACGAGCCGCTGACCAATCTCGACGCCAAGCTCCGGCACGAGATGCGCGCCGAGCTGAAGCGGCTGCATCGCCAGTTCGGCCTCACGATCGTCTATGCGACGCCCGATGAGCTCGAGGCGCTGTCGATGGGCGAGGAGATCGCCGTGCTGCGGGACGGCGGCGTCGTGCAGACCGGCACGCCGGACGAGCTCTATGAAGCGCCGCGCGATCTGTACGTGGCCGGCAAGATCGGCTCGCCCACCATGAACCTGATCAAGGGCACGCTGGCCCGCGACGGCACCGCCATCGACTCCGCGATCGGCCTCCTGCCCTGCGCGCGCAGGCTGAACGCCGCGGCAGCGGGGGAGGCGGCCGTGGTGGGCATCCGGCCGAACGACATCCGCCTCGCGGCCGGCGGCGAAGGCGGCGTGGCGGCGAGCATCGCCATGCTGGAGCCGTTGGGCGACGTCACCGTGATCTCGATGGAAACCGGCGGAGAGACGCTGCGGCTGGTGCTGCCGGAAGCGGCGGCCTCGGGCCTGCGGCCCGGCCAGCAGGCCTCGATCGTCTTTGATCCGGGAAAGCTCCACGTCTTCCGGGCCTCGAACGGGCAGGCGCTCACCTGATGCCGGGGATCGAAGGGCCGCACAAACAATAATAAAATAAAGAATAAAAGAATTTACCGAAACACATGGGAGGATATTGAAAATGACGGCGACGACAAAGATTAAAGGCGTGGTGGTGGCGGCGGGACTGGCCGCTCTGCTGATGACGGGCGCGGCCAGGTTTGCCTGGGCCGAGGAGGTGACGCTGTCGATGGCGGTACCCGACTGGCCGCCGACCCGCGTCATGAAGAAGTTCTTCGACGAGCAGTACAAGCCGAAATCCGGAAACACCGTGAAGCTCGATGTCGACTTCATTCCCTGGCCCGATTTCTACACGCGCGTGAACGCATCGCTTACGTCCGGCGAGCAGAAGTACAACTTCATCGTATCCGACTCGCAGTGGCTGGGCGCCTTCGTCGAGGGCGGCTATTTCCGGAAGATCAACGATCTCCTGGATGCCGACCCCGATTTCAAGAAAGCGTTCATGGAGATCCATCCCAATCCGCTGAACGCCTACGCGACCTATCCCTACAAATCTCAGAACTATTACGGCTTCCCGCAGTTTCCCGACGTCCTGGTCACCTACGGGCGCAAGGACGTCCTCTGCGACGAGACCGAACAGAAGAATTTCACGGCGAAGTATCAGAAGAAGCTGCCCTGCACGGGCGAAGAGATCGACGCGATGACCTGGGACGACTTCAGGAACGTCGGCGAGTTCTTCCGGCGCAAGAAGGGTGAGATGCTGGCCGGCAAGCCCGCCGATGACGATTTCTACGGCATCGCCTTCCAGGCGGGCAAGGCCTACGACTTCTCGTCCATGCAGGTCAACGGCCTGATCTGGCAGATGGGCGGCGACATCTGGGACGAAACCCAGGTTCCCAAAGGGCAGGCGGAAGGCGTGGTCAATTCGCCGATCGCGGTGAAGGCTCTCGAGAAATATCTGAGCCTGATCGAGTACATGCCGCCGGTGGCCAAGACCGGCACCATGGACATCTTCAAGTCGGACGAGCTGTTCCGCGAAGGCAAGGTGGCCATGAACGTCGACTGGATCGGCCTGGGCGAAGCCTCGCTCGATCCGAAGACCTCGAAGGTCGCCGACAAGCTGGTGTTCGGCCTGATGCCGGGAACCATCGGCGCCGACGGCAAGATGGTCCGCTGGTCCAATATCGGGGGACAGCCCTTCGTGCTGACCACCTGGACCACCGACGCCCAGATCAAGGAGGCCGTGGACTTCGTGAAGTGGTGGCTGTCGCCCGCGATCCAGCACCAGTTCGCGGCAGCTGGCGGCCAGTCGGCGATCAAGTCGGTGTATTCGGACCCGAAATACGTGACCTACCGCCCGTGGAACCGGGCGTGGGCTCCGTCTCTGGACTGGCAAAAGGACGTGTGGCACGTGCCGCAGTTCTTCGAACTGCTGACCCAGCAGCAGGATCAGCTGGATCTGGCGATCACCGGCAAGCAGGACGCCAAGGCGACCTTGGACAACATCGCCAAGTTCCAGCAGAACCTGCTGACCGAGGCGGGCCTGATCCAATGATGTAGCGAGACCGCTGCCGCCCGCCGCCGGCCGGCGGCAGCGATCCCGAGCCGGGGCCGGCGTGCCGGACCCGCCAAGCAGAACTGCGATCGAGAGCGCCCATGTCCGTGACCCCAATCATGTCGGCTCCCGGGGCCCGAACGTCGCCAGCCTTTTTGCATATCGCCGCCGACAACTGGCGGCTGGCCATAGCTGTCGGCATCGTCGTGACCGTGGCCGCCGCGGCGGCACTGCCCGCGGCCATCGCCTTCTGGATCGTCGGCGCCATGGCGGCGCTGGTCGCCGCGGCGTTCGCGGTCAACGCCTATCGCCGCCGCTACTATGGCGGGCTGCTGGTGGCGCCGGCCATCGCCGTGCTGTTCACGATGAACATCTTCCCGCTGCTGTGGTCGCTGGGGCTTTCGTTCTTTGCCTATCAGTCGAACCAGCAGTCGATCCGCTTCGTCGGGCTCGGCAACTACATCAAGGTGCTGACCAACGACATCGCCGCAGCGGACAACTGGCACGCCCTGACCAACACGGCCATGTTCGTCGTGCTCACGGTCGCGGCCCAGATGATTGTCGGCTTCCTTCTGGCCATGCTCTTCGCCAAGCAGTTCCCGCTGCGCAAATATCTGCTGATCCTGGTCTTGGCGCCGATGATGCTGTCGGTGGTCGCCTCGGGCGTGTTCTTCACCTACTACTACGACCCGACCTTCGGCATCCTCAGCTATGTGATGAACAGCATCGCCGACGGCCAGTTCATCCTGATGGACAGCAAGGCAGGGGCCGTGGGCGGCATCGTCTTCGCCGATGCCTGGATGTGGTCGCCCTTCGTCATGCTGCTGGTGCTGGCCGGGCTCGTCTCCGTGCCGAAATATCTCTACGAGGCGGCCGCCATCGACCGCGTCTCCGCCTGGCGGCGCTTCTGGACCATCACCTTCCCCTATATCCGCGGGCTGCTGATGCTGGCGCTGCTGTTCCGCACCATCGAGGCATTCAAGCTGGCCGACCTCGTCATCCTTCTGACCAAGGGCGGCAACGACACGATGACGATCTCGTACCATTTGATCCGCATCGCCAACGAACAGAACAAGACCAGCGAGGGGGCGGCGATTTCCTACGTCATGCTGTTCATGGTGATCGTGCTGACCAACCTCTACCTCTATCTCGCCAATCGCCGGAACGGGGAGAGCTGACCATGGCCTCCGGCCCGTCCATCTGGGAGCGCATCGGTTTTCGCCGGAGCAACGGCGTCGCGGAGGCCGGCTGGGGACGCACCCTGGTCGTGGCCGGCGTCAGCCTGCTCTACTTCCTGCCGGTGCTGTTCATCATCTTCACCGCCATCAAGCCGCAGGCGCTGGCGCTGTCGGTGCCGCCGACGCTGTCGCCGACCTCGCTGTTCGGCCTGATCCCCGACCGCTTCGTCTTCACCCCGACGCTGGAGAATTTCGGCTCGGTGTTCTCGCGCGTGATGACGACCGGCGGGCAGCCGGAGGCGACCGGCTTCGACCGCTTCTTCTTCAACTCGATCGTGATCGCGTCGGTCTCGGTCCTGCTGGCCCTCGTCCTCGGCACGCTGGCCGCCTACGGCTTCTCGCGCTACCCGCTCAAGGGCAACGACACCTATCTCTTCATCATCCTGACCACGCGGATGCTGCCGGCGATCGTCGTCATCATTCCGGTGATCCTGATGTTCCGCGCCGTCGGCCTGTCCGGGTCCTATCCCGGCATCATCCTGCTCTACACGGCCTTCAACCTGGCCTTCACCATCTGGATGATGAAGAGCTTCTTCGACGAGCTCTCGACCGATGTCGAGGACGCCGCCCGCATCGACGGCTCGTCCGAGGTCAAGGTGTTCTGGAAGATCTGCCTGCCGCAGGTCGTCGCCGGCCTGGCCGCGACCTTCGTGTTCGGCCTGATCCTGACCTGGAACGAGTTCCTGTTCGCGCTGCTGCTGACCGGCGCCGACACCCGCACCGTGCCGGTGGCGATGAACCAGGCCGTCTCCTCCGGCGGCCGCGGCACCGACTGGACGCTGCTGGCCGCGATCGAGACGCTGTTCCTGATCCCGGTCTTCCTCGTCACCTTCTTCCTGCAGGATCACCTGCTGCGCGGCGTCACCTTCGGCACGGTCAGGAAATAGCGATGTCGACCATCGAGATCCGCGGGATCACCAAGGCGTTCGGCCCGTTCGTCGCGGTCCGCGATGCCGACCTGTCGGTGGCGGCGGGGGAGGTCGTCTGCCTGCTCGGCCCGTCGGGCTGCGGCAAGACCACGACCCTGCGCATGATCGCGGGGCTGGAACGGGCCACGGCGGGCGACATCGTGATCGCGGGGCAGCGCATGAACGAGCTGTCGCCGCAGAAGCGCAACATCGCCATGGTCTTCCAGTTCTATGCGCTGTACCCGGCGCTGACGGTCGGCGAGAACATCGCCATGCCGCTGCACCGCGAAGGCATCGGCAAGGCGGAGGTCGCCGCCCGGGTCGGCAAGGTGGCCGACATCCTGCATCTTCGCGATGTCCTGGACCGGATGCCGGGGCAGGTCTCGGAAGGGGAGAAGCAGCGCGTCGCCGTGGCGCGCGCCATCGTGCGCGATCCCAACTGCTTCCTGTTCGACGAGCCGCTGTCGCGGCTGGACGTGGAGCTGCGCCACACCATGCGCGGCCAGATCAAGGCTGTGCTGTCGAACCTGTCCAAGGCCACGGTCATCGTCACCCACGACCAGCTCGAAGCCCTGACCATGGCGGATCGGATCGCGATCATGCGCGACGGCATGATCGAGCAGGTGGGCAGCCCGCACGAGGTCTTCGCCAAGCCGGCCAACGTCTTCGTCGCCAGCTTCATCGGCACGCCGCAGATGAACCTGATCGAGGCGGAGCTCAAGGGCTACGGCGGCGGCAAGGCGACGGTCACCTTCGACCAGCAGGACGTCGATCTCCCCGCCAACCCCGCCGTCGCGGCCCTGGGGCCGGGACGGGTCACGGTCGGCGTGCGCCCGCGCGCCTTCACCGTCGTGCCCCAGGACACCGCCGGCACGATCGACGCCGTGACCGAGCTGATCGAGCCGATGGGCGCCGAGACGCTCATCCATGCGCGGACCAAGGCCGGCGGCGACATCCGGGTGGTCGTCCCGCGCGACAGGAAGGTCAAGATCGGCGAACCGCTCCATCTGGTTCCGGATCCCATGCAGACCCACATCTTCGCCGCGGACGGCAAGGCGGTGCGCGCATGAGCAGGCATGACCAGGGCGGGCTGTCGTCCGCAGGCGCGCGCAGGCTGGAATACGCGATCATCGGGCTCGGCGTCGTGGCGCTGCTGCTGATCTTCCAGCCCTTTGGCATCGCGCTGTTCACGGCCGGGGGCGTCATCGTCATCGTGGCGGCGCTGGCGAACAACCTGCTGCCGATGGCGCAGCCCGGCGTGCCGAAGCGGTCGGTGGTGAAGGCGGCGATGATCGTCGCCATGATCTTCTGTCTCACCCTGCTGGTCGCGATCGCCGCCGCGCATCTCTACGGCCAGTTCTTCCTCAAGCCGCCGGATCCCAGCACCGTCACCGGCAAGGCCCAGCTGAGCGCCACGCCCTGGTACATGCATGGCTTCACCTGGACGGTCGCGGCCATTGCCGGCGTCCTGGCCTGCGCCCTGGTGCTGCAGGGCCGCCGAAGGGGCGGAAGCGAGGAAGGATCCGGCGAGCACCATCCTTCAACATCTCCGGGAGAGTGAAAAATGAGCCTTGATCAAGCCGCCCTCATCCAGCGGATGCAGCAGCTGATGTCCACCTCGCCGGTCCCGTCCATCTCCACCGAGCTGCTGGCGACGGCGGATGGCGAGCTGAACCGGGAGCTCAACAGCTTCCTGTTCGACCCGCCCTCCGATCCGACCCTGCTCAAGGGCAAGCGGATCGCCATCTGCTGCACCAACGGGGTGGAGGAGGTGGAGATCCTGGGCGCCCATCGCTGGCTGACCGAGCATGGCGCCACGGTCCACATCGTCTCGCCGCGCATCGGCGAATTCGATCCGACGCTGGGCCTGCGCTTTCCGCCGCAATGCGCCACCCACGTCCTCGCCATCCGACTGATGGAGAATGCGGGCTGGCTGAAGATCGACCGCTACTCCGACGAGGCGAAGGCCGCGGATTACGACTCGGTCCTGCTGCCCGGCGGCTGCTGGAACCCCGACGCGCTGCGCATGGACAAGCCCACTTTGGCCTTCGTCCGCGCCATGTATGAGGCCGGCAAGCCGACGACCGCGATCTGCCATGGCCAATGGGTGATGGTCAGCGCCAGAATCCTCAAGGGCAAGCGCGCCACCGCGGTGTGGAACATCCAGATCGACCTCGAGAATGCCGGCGCCGTCGTGCTCGACGAGCCCTGCGTGGTCGACGGCAACCTGATCACCGCGCGCTTCCCCTACGACCTGCCGCGGCTGGTCCAGGCGATGGTGCAGCAGCTGCTGGCCACTGCGGGACAGGCTTCGGCGGCGCAATAGGCGCTGCGGCCGGCCTCGCCTCAGGGGCGGCGGCGGGTTTGCGAGACGATTGCCTCTCCCGCTTGCGGGAGAGGTCGGACATCCGAAGGATGTCCGGGTGAGGGGATAGCGGCTGCACCGAAAGCACAGCTTTGCGACGAGCGAGTGCATGATCCGCCCCGCTCCTGAAACGCTGGCCCTGGTGTCGCGGCCGAGCCGCCCTCACCCGGTCTCGCTGCGCGAGCCCGACCTCTCCCGCAAGCGGGAGAGGCAACGAACGGGCCCAACGAGGGTGCGGAAGAGATGTGTGACTCCGATAACCGATGGAGGAGGGGGGCATGAAGTACGGGTTCAACCTGCTGCTCTGGACGGGGCACGTCACGGACGAGCACGCACCCCTCCTGAAAGCGATCCGGGAGACGGGATATGACAGCATCGAGGTCCCGGTCTTCGAAGGCACCCCCGACCACTACGCCAAGCTCGGGGAGCAGCTTGCGGCGCTGGGCTTCGACGTCACGACGGTGAGCGTCCTGGGGGCGGGCCACAATTGCCTCTCGGACGACCGGGCCGAGCGGGAGGCCGCGCTGGACCGGACGAAATGGGTGATCGACTGCACCAAGGCGCTCGGCGGGTCGATCGTCGCCGGCCCGATGCACTCCCAGCTCGGCCATTTCACCGGCCATGGCCCCACGGCCGAGGAGCGCCGGCGCGGCATCGAATTCAACCGCCGTGCCGGCGACCATGCCCAGCGACACGGGGTGCGCTTCGCCCTCGAGGCGCTGAACCGCTTCGAATGCTACTTCCTCAACACGATGGAGCAACTGGCCGAGTATCTGGACGAGGTCGACCATCCCGCCGTGAAGGGGATGTACGACACCTTCCACGCCAATATCGAGGAGAAGGACCCGGTCGCCGCCATCGGCGCGATCTGGCGCCACATGATCCATGTCCATATCTCGGAAAACGACCGCGGCACGCCGGGCAAGGGTCACGTGCCGTGGGCGGCCACCTACAAGGCGCTGCGGGACGCGGGCTATGACGGCAGGCTGACGATCGAGGCCTTCGGCCGCGGCGTCCCGGCGCTGGCCGCCGCCACCCGCGTGTGGCGCGACTTCTTCCCCAATGAGGAAGAGGTCTACCGATCCGGCTTCGCGCATATGACGCGGGGCTGGGCCGATGCGGGTGCCGATCGATCCGGGCGGTAGGCTTCACCCCCGCAGGCGCAGGCGCATGACGATGTCCTGATCATGGTTGCCGAAGCCCCGGCCGAAGATGTTGAGGCCGCCCGGGTGCTCGGCATTCTCATCGATGCCGACCCGGAGGCGGATCGCGTGATGGTCGTTCAGGCGGAGCTGCTCCAGCGTCACGTCGGAGGCGCGGTTGCCGTCGACGAACGCCCCTTCATCGGTGACCCGCCAGGTCACCAGCTTGCCGTATTGCGAGCCGGCGAGCTTCCACCACCGCGGCGTGTAGCGGCCGCGGATATCGCCGTAGTCGCCCGGCGACGTCCAGGTCGCGACGGCGACATGGTTGATCCACAGCGTGATGTCCGATGGCCAGTCGCTGTTGGTGCCGGGCACCTCCGACGACAGCTCCATGGTGACCTCGAGCTGTTCGATCGCCTTTTCGACCACCTTGGCGTTGTTGGGGAATTTGTATTCGACGAAGCCGCGGCCGAACCAGATCAGGGACGCCTTCATCCGGTTCGGATCGAGGAAATGGTCGGGGACGTCGAGCAGGCCCAGCACGCCGTCGGTCGAGCACAGCCCGCAGGGCGCGCTGACCTCGCAGGTGGTGTAGAGGCCGATCGGCATCGCGACCTCGATGACCTGGTCGTCCTGCGAGGCGTCCGGATCGTCGAGCCGGACCGTGATCTC
>JAEKLZ010000285.1 GCA_019508225.1 Inquilinus limosus
CGACCATGGCGCGCTGCAGCTGCCCGCCCGAGACCTGGTGCGGATAGCGGTCGCCGAAGCGCTCGGGCTCCAGCAGGTCGAGCGCCCGGAACAGCTCCAGCATCCAGGCGCGGGCCTCGGTCTTGCCCATCACCCGGTGGTGCCGCGGGCCTTCCAGCACCTGGCGGCCGATGGTCAGCGCCGGGTTGAAGGCGGCGGCCGCGCTCTGCGCCACATAGGCGATGCGGGCGCCGCGCAGCCGGGCGCGGCCGGCCGAGCTCTCGCCCGTCACCGGCTGGCCGCCGATCGCCACGGTGCCGCCGGCGATGCGGCAGCCGCCGCGGCCCCAGCCCATGGCGGCGAGACCGATGGTCGACTTGCCGGCGCCGGATTCGCCGATCAGGCCCAGCACCTCGCCCTGCTTCAGATCGAGATCGATGCCGTGCACCAGCACGGTGCCGTCCGGTGCCTCGACCCGCAGGCCGCGGATGGTGAGAATGTCGCTCATCGCCCCTCTCCCTGCGGCCGGGTGCGTCCGGCCAGGAGCCAGTCGACCACCAGATTGACGCCGATGGTCAGCAGCGCGATCGCCGCCGCCGGGTACAGCGGTGCGTAGAGGCCGTAGAGGATGCCCTGCTGGTTGTCCTTCACCATGCCGCCCCAATCGGCATAGGGCGGCTGGATGCCCAAGCCGAGGAAGGACAGGCCCGCGACGAACAGGAAGGTGAAGCAGAAGCGCATGCCGAATTCGGCGATCAGCGGCGCCGCCGCGTTCGGCAGGATCTCCTTGCGGATCAGCCACCAGCTGCCCTCGCCGCGCAGCCGCGCCGCCTCGGCATATTCCATCACGTTGATGCCCTGCCCCAGGATCCGGGCCAGGCGGAACACGCGGGTCGAGTCCAGCAGCGCGATGGTCACGACCAGCACCGGCAGCGAGGAGCCGAGCGCCTGCAGCACCACCAGGGCCGAGATCAACACCGGCACGCACATGATGGTGTCGACCAGCCGCGACAGCACGGTGTCGATCCAGCCGCCGCGCAGGGCGGCGAGGAAACCGAGCGGCAGGCCGACGGAGAAGGACAGCAGCGAGGCGGCCAGCGACACGCCGATCGACATCTGTGCGCCGTACAGCAGCCGCGAGAGCATGTCGCGGCCGTTCTGGTCCAGGCCGAACCAGTTCAGGGCGGTGGCGGGGTCGAACGGGCCGCCGAGGATGTCCTCCTCGCCGAACGGGGCCAGCAGCGGCCCGAACAGGAGAGCCGCCAGGTTGAAGGCGATGATCGCCAGGCCGATCCAGGCCGTGAGCGGGATGCGCCTCATCGGGGATGCCGCAGACGCGGATTGAGCGCGATGGCTGCGATGTCGGCCGTCATGTTCAGCAGCACATAGGCGGCGCCGAACACCATGGCGCAGGCCTGCACCATCGGCAGGTCGCGCTTGGCCACCGCGTCGACCATGAAGCGGCCGAGGCCGTTGTAGTTGAACACCGCCTCGACCAGCACAACGCCGGTGATCAGGTAGGCGACATTGAAGGCGACGACGTTGACCACCGGCGCCGCTGCATTCGGCAGGGCGTGGCGCAGCACCACGCGGCCGGTCTGCAGGCCCTTGAGATAGGCGGTCTCGACATAGGCCGAATCCATCACCGCCAGCACCGCCGTCCGGGTCATGCGCATGATCTGGGCGACGGTGACCAGCAGCAGGGTCAGCATCGGCAGCGTCGTCGCGTCCAGCCGCTCGGCGAAGCCCATGCCGGGATAGACGTCGGCCAGGCTGGGGAAGACCGGGTTCTGCACCGCCAGCACCAGGATCAGCACCAGGCCGAGGAAATATTCCGGCAGCGACACGGTGCCGAGCGCCACGATGTTCACCAGCCGGTCGAACACCCCGCCGCGGCGGACCGCGGTCAGGATGCCCAAGCTCACCGCCAGCGGCACGCCGATCACCGCGGCATAGGCGGCCAGGAACATGGTGTTCCAGAAGCGCGGCCACAGCAGGTCGGCCACCGGCTGCTGGTTGGCCAGCGACCGGCCGAGATCGCCCTGGACGAAGCCCCACAGCCAGTGGCCGTAGCGGAGCAGCGCCGGCACCTCGAGCCCGAGGTCGCGGCGCAGCGCGGCCAGCGATTCCGGCGTCGCCGACTGGCCGAGGATGGCCGAGGCGACGTCGCCGGGCAGCAGCTGGGTGCCGGCGAAGACCAGCACCGACACCAGCCACAGGGTGAACAGGCCGAGCGCGATCCGCCTGAGGATCAGGGCCGTCATCAGGCCGCCAGCCAGACGCGCTCCGCCAGCCGCCCGCCCATGAAGTTGAACATCGGATGCGGGGTCACGCCCTGCACCTGGGTCGACACGCCGTCGAGATAGTCGCCGAACATCGGGATCATGGCGCCGCCGTCATTCGAGATCATCTCCTGCAGCGTCCAGTAGATCTCCTTGCGCTTGGCGTCATCCAGCAGCGCCCGCGCCTCCAGCAGCAGCTTGTCGAACCTCTCGTTCTTCCAATGGGTATCGTTCCACTTGGCATCGGAGGCATAGGCGATCGACAGCATCTGGTCCGCGGTCGGGCGGCCACCCCAGAACGACATGCAGAACGGCGCCTGCATCCACACCTTCTCCCAGTAGCCGTCCGGGGATTCGCGCTTGATGGTGACGTCGATCCCGGCCTTGGCCGCGGCGGTGCGGAAGATCGCGGCGGCGTCGACCGCGCCGCCGAAGGCGGCGTCGGAGGCCGAGAGCTCGACCTTCAGATCGCTCATCCCGGCCTGCTGCAGGTAATGCTTCGCCTTGTCCGGATCGTAGGCGCGCTGCGGCAGCTCGCTGTTGAAGAAGCGGTCGGTGCGCGGGATCGGATGGTCGTTGCCGAGCTGGCCATAGCCGCGCAGCGCCACCTTCAGCAGCTGCTCGCGGTCGATCGCGTGCTTGATCGCGAGCCGGACATTGACGTCGGCGAACGGCGCCTTGGTGCAGTCCATCAGGAAGGTGAAATGCTGGCCGCCGGCCGACTGCACGATCTGCAGCTTCGGGTTCCGCTTCAGCAGGTCGACCGTCTTGAAGTCGAGCCGGTTGATGGCGTGGACCTGGCCGGACATCAGCGCATTGGTGCGGGCGGCGACGTCGTTGATGACGATGACCTCGACCGCGTCGACATTGGCGCAGCCCGGCTTCCAGTAGCTCGGGTTGCGGGTGAAGCGCGAGCGCACGCCGGGCTCGTAGCTCTCATAGACGAAGGCGCCGGTGCCAACCGGCTTGGACCAGTCGGTGAAGCCCTCCGGCACCACCAGGAAATGATAATCGGACAGGATGTACGGCAGGTCGGCATTGCCGCCGGTCAGTTCGATCGCGATCTGGCTGTCGGAGAGCTTGCGGACGTCCTTGATCTGCTCGGCGGTGGCGCGGATGGCGGAGCTGGTCTCGCCGCGATGCAGGTTGATCGAGTAGATCACATCCTCGACCGTCAGCGCCTTGCCGTTGTGGAAGGTCACGCCCTGGCGGAGGTTGAACACCCATTCGGCCGCGCCCGGCTTGGCCTCCCAGCTCTCCAGCAGTTCCGGCACCGCCTGGTTGTTGCGGTCGATCTCGACCAGGCCGTTCATCAGCATGAAGGCCTGGCTCAGCGGCACCCAATCGGTCAGCACCCGGATATCGAGAATGTCGGTGGTGCTGCCGCCGCCCATGCCCAGCTTCAGCACGCCGCCCTTGCGCGGTGTGTCCTGGGCGAAAGCGCGGCCACCCAGACCGGCGGCGAGGCCGAGGCCGGCGGCGCCCAGCAGCAGGCCGCGGCGCGTGGTTTCGAGTTGCGGGAAGTCCGTGCGTGTCATGGCCGATCCCTGTTGTTCGATGCGGCAGCCGTTGCGTCGCGCTGCCTTGAGCGGCCGGACCCTAGTGGATGACGCCAATAAGTCCGACATGAAATTAAAGCATGACCCAATGAGCAAGAGTCGATGCTGTTTTCCGCGGCCGCCCTCTATCCAGGGCGCCTTCGTTGCATCGAGGTCGAATCGTGAATCTGCCGGATGTCGTGGGGCTGGTCGGTGTCCTGGCTTATCTGCACGCCTATGCCCTGGCCCAGTTGCAGATCCTCGCGATCACGGACTGGCGCACCGCCTTGCTGAACATCGTCGGCGGCGTGCTGGTGATGTATTCGCTGCTATGGAGCTTCAACCTGGCCTCCTTCGTGGCCCAGGCCTTCTGGATGCTGTTCACCGTCATCGGCCTGGTGAAGGCCCGGCGGATGCGGGCGCGGCCGGCGGCGACCGCCTAACCGGCGTTGCTGGCGACCAGCCAGTCCATCGTCTGGCGCACCACTCGGCGGACATGCCGGTCCAGCGGTCGCATCAGGTAGAACGAGCCCTCCGAGCGCAGGTGGAAGCCATGCGCCGGCACCAGAGCGCCCGATGCCAGCTGGTCGCGCAGCAGCCAGGTCCAGCCCAGCGTGGTGCCCAGCCCCTGCGTCGCCGCCTGCACCGCCAGGGCGTAGGAGCCGAGCCGCCAGAGCCGGGCCTTGGATGGCAGCGGCATCGCCGCGGCGCCGAACCAGTGTGGCCAGTCCATCCATTCGCGCAGCGAATCCTCGATCGCCAGCAGGGTCGGCGCCGGGTCGTCCTGCAGCGCCGGCCGCCCGGGCGCCGCGACCGGCACGATCTCCTCGGTGCCCAGCACGTGCAGCGCCACGCCGGATGGCCGCTCGCGCCGGTAGAAGATGGCGAGATCGAACTCGTCGAGCCGCAGATGCTGGACGTCGTCGGTGACCCGCAGCCGCAGCTCGATCCCCGGCAGGGCGGCGTCGAGCGCCATCAGCCGCGGCATCAGCCAGAGATCGGCGATCCCGTGCGAGCAGGCCAGCGTCACCTGGCGCGGCCCGGCCGAGCCGCGTGCGCCATGCGTCACCGCCACCAGGTCGCCGAGGATGCGGCGGACCTCGGCGACATAGCTCTCGCCCAGCGGGGTCAGGCTGACGCCGGACGGGGCGCGCTGGAACAGCTTGCCGCCGATGAAGGCCTCGAGCTTCAGGATCTGGCGGCTGACCGCGCTCTGGGTCAGGCCGAGCTCGGCCCCGGCGCGGGAGAAATTGGCCAGCCGGGCCGCGGCCTCGAACACGACCAGGGCGTTGAGCGGCGGCAGACCGAGATGAGAGGACGCGGGCATCCGCGCACTCAAGGGGAAGACAGCCGGCGACACAAGCTGGGCGTCGGCATTTGCCGTCCGGCCGGCAGCAGAATCGTCATCGAACTTGTCTAGACCTCTGTATGAATTCCCGTCTGGAGACTCCGATGAGCAGCAAGACCCTGGGCCTCGAGCCCCTGATCAACCCGACCGCCCGAGTCTCCAGCAGCCGCCTCGGCCTCTATACCGAGGTCGGTTCCCATGCCGTGCTGAACGAGGTCACGCTCGGCGACTACAGCTATCTGATGGACGGGGCGATGGCCTGGTGCGTCGAGATCGGCAAGTTCTGCTCGATCGCCGCCTACACCCGGCTCAACGCCCCGAACCATCCGACCTGGCGCGCGACGCAGCATCACTTCACCTACCGCTCCGCCGCCTATGGCCTCGCGGACACCGACGACACCGACTTCTTCGCCTGGCGCCGCGACCATCGGGTGACGATCGGCCACGATGTCTGGATCGGCCATGGCGCCATCGTGCTGCCCGGGGTCACGGTCGGCACCGGGGCGGTGATCGGCGCCGGCGCCGTGGTCACCCGCGACGTCGCCCCCTACACCACCGTCGGCGGCAGCCCGGCCCGGCCGATCCGCCGGCGGGTGACCGAGGCGGTGGAGGCACGGCTGCTGGCGCTGGCCTGGTGGGACTGGCCGCATGACCGGCTGCGCGACGCGCTGCAGGATTTCCGGACACTCGACGCCGAGGGCTTCTGCGCCAAGCACGGCGGCTGACGGCCTTCGACGGAACTGACCGTCCCGACACCCGGTTGTTGCAACGCCTGCTGTCGCAACCGGGAGGACCGGCCGATTACCGCGATCACCGCCGCCGCCGCGCCGACCCTGCATGATCCGCAGGCGGAGGCCTTCTATGCCGAGGCGCTGCGCGACCTGGCGGCGACCGACCTGCCCTTCCTGCTGGCCGGCACCTATGCCGTCAGCGCCTATACCGGCATCTCGCGGCCGACCAAGGACCTGGACATCTTCTGCAAGGCTGGGGACAGCCCGCGCATCCTCGGCCATTTTCACGACCTCGGCTTCTCGATCGAGATCGAGGACGAGCGCTGGCTCGGTAAGGTGCACAAGGGCCGGCACTTCTTCGACGTGATCTACGCCTCGTCGAACGGCACCATGCCGGTGAACGACCAGTGGTTCGAGCACGCCCGCGAGATCGAGGTCTTCGGCACCCAGGTCCAGATCGTCGCCCCGACCGAGCTGATCTGGTCCAAGGCCTTCATCCAGATGCGCCACCGCTACGACGGCGCCGATGTGATCCACGTCATCCTGAAGCAACATGACCAGATCGATTGGCAGCGGCTGCTCGGCTACATGGAGCTGCATTGGGAGATGCTGCTGGTCCATCTGATGAATTTCCGCTGGGCCTATCCGACCGAGCGCAACCGGGTGCCGCGCTGGCTGATGGACGAGCTGATGGACCGGCTGCGCCACCAGCTCGACCTGCCGCCGCCGCAGATGAAGGTGTGCCGCGGCCGCATGCTGTCGCGGGTCGACTACGCCATGGCGGTCGAGGACTGGGGCTTCGCCGATGTCGGCGGCGAGGGCGAGTGGCGGGACGCGTGAATGGAGACGGAAGAACGGGACCGACTGATGGCGAAGAACGGAAAATTCACGGTCGCCGCGATCGGCGACATCCATGTGAAGGATCAATCCGATCCGCTGCGCGACATGTTCGGCGAGATCGCCAAGGCCGGGGATGCGCTGGTGCTGTGCGGCGACCTGACCGACACCGGCTCCGTGCAGCAGGCGGAACGGCTGGCCGAAGATCTGCGCGCCTTCCCGATCCCGGTGCTCGGCGTGCTGGGCAACCACGATTATGAATGCGGCAAGGTCGACGAGGTGCGGTCGATCCTGACCCAGGCAGGGGTCCAGTTGCTGGACGGCAACGCGGTCGAGGTGGACGGCGTCGGCTTCGTCGGCGTCAAGGGATTCGCCGGCGGCTTCGGCCGCCGGATGCTCGGCTCCTTCGGCGAGCCGGAGACCAAGGAGTTCGTCTCCGTCGCCGTGTCCGAGGCGATGCGCCTGGAGAATGCGATGCGGACGGTGAAGGCGCAGCGGGCCATGGTGGTGCTGCACTATGCCCCGATCGTCGAGACGATCGAGGGCGAGCCGCTGGAGATCTATCCATTCCTGGGCTCCTCACGCCTGGCCGAGACGATCGACCGCTTCACCGTCAGCGCGGTGGTGCATGGCCATGCCCATCGCGGCGTGTACCAGGGCCACACCCCGGGCGGCGCGCCGGTCTACAACGTCGCCTGGGCGATCGAGAAGCCGAGCGGCCGGCCCTATGCGCTGATCGACCTGTGATGGAGAACAAACGGAAAGGGCCGCCCGAAGGCGGCCCCTGCCCGTTCGATGCCTGCCGTCACCAGGTGCGGACGTCGCCCGTGTCGACGTGGACGAAATTCGAGCGCGGATAGTAGCCGACGCCGCCGGCATCGAGCCCGACCGCATTCCGGCGCAGGCTGGCCAAGCTCATATTCGGCATGAAGATGTCGGCCGCCTGGCCCTGGATGTGCAGCGAGTTGCGCGCGACGCCGCGGCTGCGGCGGGCCAGCATGGCGTTGGTGGCGCGGGAGCGGTAGCCGCAAACGACATGGATCGGTTCGTCCGACCCGCCCTTGCGCTGCAAAGCATTGAGAATATCGAGCAGCTTCGGGTCCATCACCCGGACTTCGTCCGACCGCCAATCACGCAGGAAGTAGTTGAACTTGGCCAATACGTCCGGGTTGTACCAGCCGTCGACGAAGTACTCTTCCTTGATTTCAACGAGATTATGGGCGTCGTAGAGATGGAGCGTTCGTCGGTTGGTGGCGGCCAGGGCTGAGAGTGGTGCGATTGGCGCGACGGCGGCGGCTGCAACAGCCCCGGCCGACAACCTGAGGAATTGCCGTCTCTGCATCGTTCCCGCTGCTCCTAACGATCACTCTTTACGCGTCCGGCATTTCTGACGCTTTACACGCCTATATTGGGCGCCGGCCGTTCGATGCGGTCCTTTGTGAAGCAGGGCGAAGCGGGAATCAACAGTTTCTTCACCGATCTACAAAGAAACTCTGTGACATAACGGCAACATTGTGGTAGATCTGTCGCACTTTTAGTGATGATCAAAGTAAAAATGCAGAAAATCGCAATACAGATTTTATACCCACTCAGGATTATCAAGGTGAAATAAAAAGGGGCGACCGAAATTCGGCCGCCCTTTGGAGCAACGTTTGAATCGTACGATGATTTCAGCGTGAAGATGCGAGTTGTTCGCGCCGGGTTTCGCGGGCCTGGAGCGCTGCGATAACCTTGGCGTCAATGCCGTAAATGTCGTCGCGGAATGCCACCTCGCCGGTCCGATCGATCCAGGCGGTCTGGTAGACGAGGTAGAGCGGCATCGGGGCGGGCAGGTTGATCCGAGTCGTCGGGGTCCAGCTGCCCATCACCCGCTCCCGCCGCGCCGGCGACCAGTCGGGCGATCCGTTCAGCAGGTAGTCCGCCAGCCAGATCGGATCCTGCAGACGCACGCAGCCATGCGACAGGGCACGGGCGCTGCGCTTGAAGTAGCTCTTTGACGGCGTGTCGTGGAGATAGACGCTCCAGTTGTTCGCCATCATGAATTTGACCTTGCCGAGGGCGTTGCCCGGCCCCGGATCCTGCCGGATGCGCAGCGACCGCATGGTGCCGGCGCCGACGCCGTTCCAGTCGACGTAATCGGCGCCCATCTCGCGCGAGCCGCCGCCCCAGCCGGAGAACAGCCGGTAGTTGCGGCTGGCGAGGTAGCCCGGATTGTTGCGCAGCTTCGGCAGGTACTCCTTGGCGGCGATCGAGGGCGGAATGGTCCAGGTCGGGTTGAACTCGAGATAGGTCAGGGCGCTGTTGAACAGCGGCGTCTGGTTCTTGGGCTGGCCGACGACGACGTCCATGGTCCGCACCAGCTGGCCGTCGGCGACGATGTCCATGGTGAAGGCGGCGATGTTGACCATCAGGTAGTCGGGGCCGAGATCGTCCGGCAGCCAGCGCAGCCGCTCCATGCTGGCAACGATCTGGTTCATCCGCTCCGGGCCTTGCCGGTTCAGCATGGCCAGGGTGCCGCGGCCGAGGATGCCGTCCGGCTTCAGCCCATGCTTGGTCTGGAACTGCTCGACCGCGGCCACCAACTGCGGGTCGTAGAGTCGGCTCGGGTCCGCCGCGTCGCCGACGAGCTCGCCGGTGGCGGCCAGACGGGCGCGCAGCACCGGCACCCGGTCGCTCTCCTGCCCCGGACGCATGCTGTCGCCCGCCGGGATGGTCGGCCAGCCGGCTTCGGCCAGCGTCTCGAAGCCGCTCAGCGCGCCCTTCAGCTGCTGGTACAGCGCATGCTTCGGCGCCAGATCGGCCAGGAACCGGTCGGGATCGGGCAGCATCGACACCGCGGTGGCCAACGCCGCCCGGTCGACCGGCTTCGGCGTGATGTCGAAGGTGTTGTCGATTTCGCGCGGCACCAGGCGGCCGGCATGCACATCGGCGCCGTACCGCATCACGGCAGCGCTGAGCAGGATCTCGGCGGCAACGACGTCGTCCGCGTCGGTCGATCGGACCAGGTCCTGCAGCGGCTCGACATAGTAGTCGGCCGGGACCAATCCCTCCTCCCGCGCCTTGGCCAGACGGGCCACGATCGGCGCGACGCGCGGATCCAGCCGCCCATCCATGTCGATCCACAGCGGGAACCAGCCGCGGCCGGCATAGAGGTCGCGCACGGCCTGCGCCTTCAGCACCACGCCGTCGATCGTGATCGTCTCGGCATCGCCGATCGCGGCCGAGATCGCGGCGCGCGGGTCGGACAGAGCCGCGGTCTCCAGCGACGGCGTCAATCCGGCCTGTGCCACAGCCAGCGGCACGGCCGCGCCGAGCAGCAGGGACAGAAGCGGGACAACGAAGCGTCGCATCAATGAATCTCCAGCAATCTTCAGATACGTAGCGCGGCACGGGGCGCAGAGAAGTCCTTGTGCCGTGATGGGATCGTGAAAGTCACACACCGTTGCTGCATAGCAACATAATCATCGAATTTTAGCAATATGCGCCTATCGGCCACGGATGGCTTTGCCCTTCCCGCCTGCGGGCTGCCCGCTTAGGGTACGCAGCATGAACGCCGCCACGCCCCCTTCCGTCCTCGACGCCGCCAAGGGTCGTCATCCCTTGCGCTCGCTTGCCCCCTATCTCTGGCCGGCCGGTCAGCTGGAGATGAGAGCCCGGGTGGTGCTGGCGGTGCTGCTGCTGATCGCCGCCAAGGTCGCCAGCGTCTACACCCCGATCTTCTACAAGCAGGCGATCGACGCCCTGTCGGTGAAGGGCGGGCTGCCGCTGATCCTGCCCGTCGGCGTGATCCTGGCCTATGGCGCGGCCCGGGTGTTGAGCCTGGCCTTCGGCGAGCTGCGCGACGCGATCTTCGCCAAGGTGGCGCAGCGCGCCATCCGTCGCACCGGCCTGGCCACCTTCCAGCACCTGCACGCCCTGTCGCTGCGCTTCCATCTCGACCGCCAGACCGGCGGCCTGTCGCGGGCGATCGAGCGGGGCAATGCGGCGATCGACACGCTGCTGCGCTTCATGCTGTTCAACATCCTGCCGACGCTGGTCGAGATCCTGTTCGTCGTTGCCGTGCTGTGGTGGATCCTCGACCTGTGGTTCGCCCTGGTGACGCTGGCCACAGTCGCCCTCTATCTCGCCTTCACCCTGTGGGTGACGGAATGGCGGACCAAGTACCGCCGGCAGATGAACGAGACCGACCAGGAGGCCAACACCAAGGCGATCGACAGCCTGCTGAACTTCGAGACGGTCAAGTATTTCGGCAATGAGGACCATGAGGCGCGGCGCTACGAGGCGTCGCTGATCCGCTATGAGCGCGCGGCGGTGCGCAGCCAGGTGTCGCTGTCGCTGCTGAACATCGGCCAGGCCGCGATCATCGCCATCGGCCTGACCGCGGTGATGTGGATGGCGGCCCAGGGCATCGTCGACGGGCGGCTGACGGTCGGCGACTTCGTGCTGGCCAACACCTATCTGATCCAGCTGTACCTGCCGCTGAACTTCTTCGGCTTCGTCTATCGCGAGGTGAAGCAGGCGCTGGTCGACATCGAGAAGATGTTCTCGCTGCTCGGCGTGCCGCAGGAGGTGACGGACGCGCCCGGCGCGCAGCCGCTGCAGGTGCAGGGCGGCACGGTCAGCTTCACCGATGTCGAGTTCGGCTACGACCCGCGCCGCGCGATCCTGAAGGGCGTCACCTTCACCGTGCCGGCCGGGCACACCGTCGCCATCGTCGGCCCGACCGGGGCCGGCAAATCGACCATCAGCCGCCTGCTGTTCCGCTTCTATGACATCACCGCGGGGTCGGTGCGGATCGACGGTCAGGACATCCGCGAGATCACCCAGGCCAGCCTGCGCGCCGCCATCGGCATCGTCCCGCAGGACACGGTGCTGTTCAACGATACCATCCGCTACAACATCGCCTATGGCCGGCCGGGGGCCAGCGACGAGGAGGTGGAGGCCGCCGCCCGGATGGCGCGCATCCACGACTTCGTGCTGCGCCTGCCCGACGGCTACGAGACCAAGGT
>JAEKLZ010000286.1 GCA_019508225.1 Inquilinus limosus
CGAGCCCGGCCTCGGCCAGCGCCCGGCGGACCACGCCGTCGAGATGGGCCAGATGGGCGCGCGCCGCCACCTCGGGCACCACGCCGCCATAGGGGGCGTGCTCCTCGATCTGGCTGAGCACGACATTGGCCAGGATGCGCCGCTGGTCATCGACCAGGGCCGCCGCCGTCTCGTCGCAGGAGGTCTCGATACCGAGCACGATCATGATCGGCCCGATATAGGCGGTCTGCGTGTGTGGCGAAAGGACCGGGACGAAACCATCCCACACAGCTTGCCCGCCGGGCGCCGGGCTTCTAGAAGTCGGGCCATGGACATCGTTCTCCGCATCGGCACGCGCGGCAGCGCCCTTGCCCTCGCCCAGGCCGAGGAGACGCGGCGGCGTCTGATCGCGGCGCATCCGGCCCTGGCGGCGCCCGGCGCGGTCGAGATCCAGGTCGTCCGCACCACCGGCGACCGGGTGCAGGACCGCCCGCTGTCCGAGATCGGCGGCAAGGGGCTGTTCACCAAGGAGATCGAGGATGGCCTCTTGGACGGCAGCCTGGACATCGCCGTCCACTCGATGAAGGACATGCCGACCCGGCTGCCGGACGGGCTGATCATCGGCGCGCTGCTGCCGCGCGAGGACCCGCGCGACGCCCTGTTCGCCCGCGACGGGGCCCTGACCGGCCCGGCCAGCCTGGCGGCGCTGAAGCCGGGCGCTGTGGTCGGCACGTCCGGCCTGCGGCGGCAGGCGCAGCTGCTGGCGCTGCGGCCCGACCTGCGGGTGGTGCCGTTCCGCGGCAATGTCGACACCCGCCTGGCCAAGCTGGATGCCGGCGCGGTCGACGCCACCCTGCTGGCCCTGGCCGGGCTGAAGCGCCTGGGCAAGGCCGACCGGGTCTCCGCCGTGCTCGACCCGCAGGAGATGCTGCCGGCCGTGGCCCAGGGCGCCATCGGCATCGAATGCCGCGCGGGCGACGACCGGGTGCAGGCCCTGCTGGCCGCCATCCATGACCGCGACACCGGCGACCGGGTGGCGGCCGAGCGCGCCTTGCTGGCGGCGCTGGACGGCAGCTGCCGCACCCCGATCGCGGCGCTGGCCGAGCTGGGGCCCGACGACACGCTGACCCTCGTCTCCCGCGTCGCCCTGCCCGACGGCAGCGAGATGCATGAGGATCGCCGCCAGGGCCACCGGTCCGAGGCGGCGCGACTGGGCACCGAGGCCGGCGAAGCCCTGCGCCGCCGCATCGGCCCGCGTTTCCTGGCCGGATGATGACGCGCTGGCTGGTCACCCGGCCGCGGGAAGAGGCCGAGCGCTTCGCCGACGCGATGCGCGACCGCGGCCTGGACCCGGTGGTCGCCCCGATCCTGGAGATCGAGCCGGTCGATCCCGGCCCGATCGACCTGGCTGACGTGCAGGCGGTGCTGGCCACCAGCCGCAACGGCATCGACGCCTTCGCCCGGCGGGTGGCGCGGCGCGACCTGCCGGTGCTGGCGGTCGGCGACGCCACGGCCGAGCTGGCCCGGGCGCTGGGCTTCCGCACCGTGGCCAGCGCCGCCGGCGACGGCGACGATTTGGCCGAGCTGGCCCGTGCCCGGCTGGATCCCGCGGGCGGCGTGCTGCTGCATCCCTCGGGCGAGGATGTCGCCCGCGACCTGACCGACCTGCTCGCCGGCTTCACCGTGCGGCGGATCGTCCTGTACCGCGCCCGGCCGGCTGCCGAGTTGCCGCCGGCGGCGGTGGCGGCCCTGGCCGACCCCGGGCTGGCGGGGGTGGTGTTTTTCTCTCCCCGCACCGCGAAGGTCTTTGCTACCCTCGCGGCCCGGGTCGAACTGACCCATCGCCTCGCCGGGCTGACGGCGGTCTGCCTGAGCCCGGCCGTCGCCCAGGCGCTGGATCCGTCGCCCTGGCGGGCGGTGCGAATCGCGGACAGGCCGGATTCGCCGTCGCTGCTGGCGCGGCTTTCCGATTTTCCCGCTGAGCAAGAGACGAGGACGGCGAACGGTATGGACCCGACCCCCGACAAGCCAGGCGAAGCAGCGGCCCAGGGCCCTGAGTCCCAGCAGCCGGACGACGTGTCGGCCCCCTCTCAGGCTCAGCCCGAGTCCCCCGGCGCGGCCGGCGAGCCCGCCGCGCCGCACACCGAGGAGATCCTCGGCGTGCCGGCGGAGGGCCCGCTGACCCCGACCGAGCGGGTGATCGAGGCCTTCGGCGGCATCCGCCCGATGGCGGCGAAGCTGACCGTGCCGGTGACGACCGTGCAGGGCTGGAAGCGGCGCAACGCCATTCCGGAGCAGCGCCACGCCGACATCCTGGCCGCGGCCAAGACCCATGGCATCGCGCTCGACCCGGCCGAGCTGGCGCGCACCCGCCCGGCGACGCCGGAGGAAGGCGTGCCCGAGCCGCTCGATCTGTCCGAGCCCGAGAATCCGCCCGGCCCGCCGCGGGTCGGCCCGCCGACCATCCCGCCGCCACCCCCGGCCGAGCCGCCGGGCAATGTCGCGAGATCGGCCTGGACCGCAGCGGCCGTTGCCGTCGTCGCCGCTGCGATCGCGGTGACCTCGCCGGTCTGGTCGCCGAAGCTGTTCGGGACATCCGCCCCGACTCCGGCGCCGCAGGGCTCGCCGACGCTGGGCGACCGCGTCGCCTTCATCGAGAAGCGCCTCGCCGACTTCCCGTCCGGCATTTCCGAGGCGATCGACGGGCTTGGCAAGCGGGTCGAGGCGCTGGAGAAGCCGCCCGGCGGCCCGGTCGACCCCGCCGCGATCGAGAAGGGCCGCGCCGATCTGGCCACCCGGGTCGATGCGATCCAGCAGAAGCTGGACCAGCTGGCCGGCACCGCGCCGCAGCCGGCCCAGCCCCCCGCCCAGCCGCAGCAGCCAGCCCAGCCGGAGCAGCCCGCACCGCAGCCGGCGGCCCCTGCCCCGGCAGCCCCCGCCGCGACCCCCGAGGCCGTGGCGGCGCTGGAGGCCCGGGTCGCGGCGCTGGAATCGGCCCAGGCCGCGGTGAAGACGCTGGGCGACACGGTCGCCACCCTGTCGTCCGGTTCCCAGGCCAATGGCAGCACCCTGGCGGCGTTGCAGCAGCAGGTCGACGCGGTCAAGGCGACGGTCGAGCGGCTGCGCAACAGCGACACCGGCGCCCAGGCGCTGAGCCTGGCCGCGGGCCAGCTGCGCAGCGCGCTGGACACCGGCGCGCCGCTGGACGAGACCCTGGCCCTGCTGCGCGGCCTGGCCCAGAACGATCCCGGCCTGGGCAATGCCGTGGCGGCGCTGGAGCCGGCGGCGAAGGGCGTGCCCAGCCGCGCCGCCCTGGCCACCGGCTTCGTCCAGGCGGCGGAGGCGGCGCGCAAGGCCGGCCAGCCGGAGAGCGGCGACTGGGTCGACCGCAGCCTGTCCGTGGTCCAGGACCTGGTCACGGTCCGCCCGGCCCCGGGCGAGGTCGAAGGCACCGACACCAATGCCGTGCTGGCCCGGGCCGAAGGCCGGCTGCAGCGTGGCGATCTGGCCGGCGCGGTCGAGGCGGTCAAGGGCCTGAACGGCCCCGCGGCCTCGGCCCTGGCGGCCTGGCGCGGCCAGGCGGAAGCCAGGCTGTCGGCCGAATCGGCGCTGCAGAGCCTGTCCGCCCTGGCGGTGCAGCGCCTGTCCGCGGCGACCGGCGCTGCTTCCGGTGACACCCAGCCCCCGAAGGCGCCATGAAGCGTCTGCTGCTCTACGCCCTCAAGCTGGCCATCCTGATCGCGGTCGCGGTCTGGCTGGCGGACCGCCCGGGTCATGTCGAGATCCAGTGGCAGGGCCGGGTGATCGAGACCTCGGTCGCGGTGCTGGTGGCGGCCGCGGCGGCGCTGATGCTGCTGGCGGCCTATCTGTACCGCTTCTGGCGCTCGCTGCGCCGGGCCCCGGGCCGCTTCGTCGAGGGCCGCCGCTTCGCCCGGCGCGAGAAGGGCTATCGCGCCCTGACCCGCGGCATGGTCGCGGTCGCCGCCGGCGATGCCGAGGCGGCGCGCCGCTTCGCCCGCAAGGCCGACGTGCTGCTGGACGAGCCGCCGCTGACCCTGCTGCTGTCCGCCCAGGCGGCGCAGCTGGCCGGGGACGACACCGCCGCGACCCGGTATTTCGAGGCGATGCTGCGCCGGCCGGACATGGAGTTCCTGGGCCTGCGCGGCCTGCTGAACCAGTCGCTGCGCCACAAGGACTCGCTGCAGGCGCTGGAGATGGCGCAGCGCGCCCGGTCGCTGCGGCCGGACGCGGCCTGGACCCATCGCGCCTGCTTCGACCTGGAGGTGGCGCAGCACCGCTGGGCCGACGCCCTGCTGAGCCTGGCCCATTCCGTGCGGGTCAAGGCGATCTCGGCCGAGGACGGGCGGCGCTACAAGACTCGCATCCTGGTCGAGCGCAGCCGCGAATCCGAGGAGGCGGGCAACCTGTCCCAGGCGCTGGACTTCGCCCACAAGGCGGTGGGGCTGGAGCCGGACTTCGTGCCGGCGGCGCTGCAGGAGAGCCATCTGCTGCAGCAGACCGGCCGCGAGCCCCAGGCCGCGCGCCTGCTGGAGAAAAGCTGGGGCCGCGCCCCGTATCCGGAGATCGCCCGCGCCTACGCCGCGCTGGGCCCGGCCGATGAGGGCGCGCTGCTGAAGGTCAAGCGGCTGGAGAAGCTGGTGCGGCTGCGGCCGGATTCGGCGATCGGCCTCTTGACCCTGGCCGAGGCCGAGCTGTCGGCCCAGCTCTGGGGCAGCGCCCGCACCCATCTGCTGAAGGCCGAGCAGGTGGGGCCGTCGCAGCGCGTCTACCGCCTGCTGGCCGATCTGGAGACGGCCGAGCGCAACGACCCGATCGCGGCGCGCAGCTGGCTGGCCAAGGCGCAGACCGCCGCGCCCGACGAAATCTGGGAGTGCGAATCCTGCGGCGCCCGGGCCGGGCGCTGGTCGGCGCTGTGCGACCATTGCCACGGCTTCGACACGCTGGCCTGGCGCATCCCCGGCCCGGCCCGCGGCCTGGCACCGGCGCCGGTCGAGATCGACGCCTTCCTGCCCGCGCCGGTGCCGCCGGCCGGCGGCACGGTCGTCCCGGTCCCCGTCGGCACGGCCTGAAGCTCCTGCCGGATGCCCTCCGGCCGTTGACGCTGCGGCGCGTGCCCTGTATAGGGTGCGCGCCCTGCGGCGCCGAAGTAGCTCAGGGGTAGAGCAACTGATTCGTAATCAGTAGGTCCGGGGTTCGAATCCCCGCTTCGGCACCATTCTTCTCCTTTCGAGTTGCCCCCACCCGTCAGCCGATGGCCGTGGCGGTTTGGCGATTCCGGATGATGGCCGAGGCCGCTGCCGGGTCCGGCGGCAGCACGGCGCCCTTCAGGGCGATCGAGTAAGGCTGCGTGGGATGATCGAGCACGGTCCGGGCATCGCCGCTTTCGATCACCCTGCCCTTCTGCATGATGATGACCCGGTCGGAGATGTAGTAGGCCGTCGCCAGGTCGTGCGTGATGTAGATGATCGACACCTTGAGCTCGTCCCGCAGCTCGCGGAACAGGTTGACGATCGACATGCGCAGCGAGGCGTCGACCATCGAGACCGGCTCGTCGGCGACGATCAACCCGGGCTCGGGGATCAGCGCCCGGGCCACCGCGATGCGCTGCAACTGGCCGCCGGACAGCTCGTGCGAGTAGCGGCCCCTGATCTCGGCCAGTGACAGGCCGACGCGCTGGAGCGCCGTATCCGCGGCCGCCTCGCGATCCCGGTTCGTCCCGGCCTTGCGGAAGCGGTTCGCCGTGGCGAACAGGTATCGGTCCAGCCGGGTCAGCGGGTTGAACGCCTCGAACGGGTTCTGGAACACCGGCTGCACCCGGGCCATGAAGGCCTCGCGCGCCGCCCGGCCCTTGATGGTCGCCACGTCGGTTCCGTCGAAGACCAGCCGCCCCTGGCTCGGGACCTCGTTGCCGAGCATCATCTTGGCGAGGGTCGACTTGCCGGAGCCGGATTCGCCGACGATGGCGAAGATCTCGGGCTTGTCGGCGGCGAGCGCGAAGCTGACATCGTCCACGGCCGTCATCGAGCGGCGCGAGAACAACCCGCCGACCGGGAAGACCTTGGTGACGCGATCGAGCTTGAGCAGATCGGTCATGGCGCGGCGACCTCTCCGGCGCGGAAGCAGGCGACGCGCCCCCCGGTCGCGCTCGGCAGCATCGGCGGCACCTCCCTGGCGCAGCGGTCGATGGCGAGCGGGCAGCGCGGGTGGAAGCGGCACCCGCCCGGCGGGTCGGACAGCGCCGGCGGCTTGCCGGGCAGGCTCTTGCGCACCCGGACGTCGCCGATGCGGGGCAGGCTGCCGATCAGATGCGCAGTGTAGGGATGCTGCGGCCGGTCGAACAGCGCCTGCGTCGCCCCCTCCTCCGCCAGCCTCCCGGCATACATGATGGCCAGCCGGTCGGTGATCGCGGCGTGGACGCTCATGTCGTGGGTGACGAAGATGATCGAGGCCTGGATGCGAGCCTGCACGTCCTTGATCAGCCGGAGCACGTCCTGCTGCACCAGCACATCGAGCGCGGTGGTCGGCTCGTCGGCGATGATGAAGTCGGGCTCGCACACCGTCGCCAGCGCGATGGTGATGCGCTGGCGCATGCCGCCCGAAAGCTGGTGCGGAAAGGCTTCGAGCACGTCGGGATCGAGGCCAAGCCTTTCGAGATGCTGCCGCACCTTGGCCCAGAAGGCGGCGCGGCCCAGGCCCATATGGCGATAGGCGAAGTCGTGGAACGCGTGCTTCACCCGGCGCACCGGATTCAGGACGTTCATCGACCCCTGCATGATGTAGCTCAGATGCCGCCAGCGGGCCGGTTTGAGCTGTTCGGGCTGCGAATAGACGTCGATGGTCCTGCCGCCGAAATCGAAGGTCACCGAGCCGCCGATCACCCGCATGGGCGGACGGATGGCCCCGGCCAGCGTCTTGATCAGCGAGCTCTTGCCGCTCGAGGACTCTCCGGCGATGCCGTAGACCTCGTTGCGGCGCACGGTCAGGCTGATGTCGTCGACCGCCCGCACCTCGCGGCGGATGCCGAAATGCTCGTTGACATAGTAGGCCTTGAGCCCCTCGACCGTCAGCGCGGCGGGGCGGGCGATGGCGGCGGTCCTGGCCTCGGCGCTCAGAACATCGTGCATGTCAGGCCCCCATCCGGGTCAGCCGGCTGCGCGGATCGATGTATTCGTTGACCGACATGGCCAGCATGAACAGGCCGAGGAACAGGATGGCGACGAAGATCATCGGCACCGCGATCCACCACCAGATGCCGGCGACCATCGCCGAATGGGCATTGGCCCAGTAGATCATCCCGCCGATGGTCGGCCGGTTGATGTCGGAGAAGCCGAGGATCGACAGCGTCACCTCGAGGCCGATGGCCCAGATCAGGTTGTTCATGGTGGTGTAGAAGACGATCGGCATGACATAGGGCAGATGCTCACGGAGCAGGATCTGCCCGGTCCGCATGCCCGAGAACGCCGCGTGGCGGGTGAATTCGCGGTGCCGCAGCGACAGCGCCACCGACCGGATCAGCCGGCTGTCGTGCTGCCAGCCCAGCAGCGCCGCGGTGAGCGCGAGGATCGGCCACGTCATCTGGTCGCGCAGCACGAACACCAGCAGCAGCAGGATCGGGATGTTGGGCAGCGCGTTCAGCGTGTCGTTGACGGTCATGATCACCCGGTCGACCCGCCCGCCGAGATAGCCCGATGTGAGGCCGACCGCGAGGGCGACGGCCCGGCTGATCAGCGCCACGACGATGCCGAACAGCAGCGTGTTGCGCATCGCCGCGGCCAGCTGCCAGAACACCTCCTGGCCGCGCGAGGTGGTGCCGAGCCAGTACTCCGCCGAGGGCGGCATGTCCGGGATCACCACATAGGTGGCGAGCTCGTCATAGGGCGAGAAGAACGATGCGATCACGAGCGCGAGAATGATCGAGAGAAAGATCATTCCCAGCAGGAACTCGCGGTTGTAGCGCAGCAGCCCGAACAGGATTTTCACGGCGCTATCCCAGTTTCACGCGTGGATCGATCAGCGGGTAGAGGATGTCGATCACCAGCATCGCGGCCGCCACGGCGATGACGGCGATGGTGGTGACGCCCAGCACGAGGCTGTAGTCGCCGGCATAGATGCCCGCGATCAGCAGCCTGCCGACCCCCGGATAGTTGAACACGAACTCCACGATCACGGCGCCGCCGAAGACATGGCCCAGTGTCAGCGCCAGGCCGGTGACCTGGGGCAGCATGGCGTTCCGCGCCACATACTGCGAAAAGATCGTCCGCCCCGGCACGCCGGCGAGCTCGGCATAGACCACGTGATCCTCGGTGACGAGGTTGGAGACCAGCGAGCGCATCGAGATGAACCAGCCGCCGAGGCCGACGCAGACGAGCGTCAGCGCCGGCAGCGAGCCGTGGACGATCACCGAGGAGATGTAGCCCCAGGTGAATCCCGGCTCGAGGTTCAGCTGGGCCCCGCCGCTGATCGGCAGGACCGGCCAGACATAGCCGAAGACGATGATCAGGGTCAGGCCGACGATGTAGGTGGGGATCGGCTGCATCGACATCACCAGGACGCCGACGGCGTTCAGCAGGCGGTTCTTGCGGAAATAGCCGGCGAGAGCGCCGAAGAGATTGCCCAGCGTCCAGGAGAACAGCGTCGCCAGGGTCAGCAGCCCGACGGTCCAGGGCAAGGCCCGGCCGATCACGGTCATCACCGGGGTCGGGAACGCCGAGAGCGACGGGCCGAAATCCCCGGTCAGCACCCGGCTCCAGAAGGTGACGTACTGGTCGAGCAGCGACCCGTCGGTGCCGTAGAGCTCCCGCAGCGATTCCCGCAGCAGCTCGACCGAGCGCGGATCGGTGCTGCCGAAGCTGGTCAGCAGCGACACCGTCTGCTCGATCGGATCGACCGGCGAGAAATGCGCGATCAGGAACGACAGCGTCACGCCGGCGAAGACGACGAGCAGGAACTGGCCCAGTCGTCTCGACAGATAGAAGAGAAAGCCGTTCATCCCGCCTCCCGGATCGTCAGGATCGGAGCGGACCAGCCGGCGAACCGGCCGGTCCGGACGCGTCGAAGCTTACTGGGCCGCCGGGGTCTTGGCCTTCAGGCTCACCACCATGTAGCGGATGTTCGACCAGTTCGGGCCCGAGGCCGAATACGGGTTGTCGACGCTCGGGTAGTTGGTCCAGTAAGTCGTGTCGAAGGGTGCGAACTTGTTGTAGGCCATCAGCGGAATCATCGGCATTTCCTCGACCGCGAGCTTGAGGAAATCCTGGCCGAGCGCCTTCACCTCGGGCGAGTCGAAGGCGACCTTCCGGTTGCGCTCGATGATCTGGTCGAGGCGCGGATCTCCCCAGCGCTGCAGGTTGCGCGGCGGCTGGATCTCGCCCAGCGGCCGGATGAACTCCGAATGGTAGCTGTCGAGGAAGAAGCTGAGGTCGGGGTGGCCACCCCAGGTCTCGATGCTCCAGTAGATGGCGGTCTCGAAGTCGCCGGTACCGAGGCGCTGGCCATTGGTCGGACCGGCAACGTCGACCTTGGCATCGATCCCCGCCTGGCTCCATTGCTGGGCGATGGCGGTGCCGGCGCGGGCCAGCGTCGGGATGGCATCGCCCTCGACCTGGACCCGGATGGCGAAGGGCGTGCCGTCGGGCTTCATCCAGCGGCTGCCCTGCTTGCGGAAGCCTGCCTTCTGCAGCAGCTCGGTGGCCGCCTGCACATCCTGCTTCCACCAGCCGAAGCCGAACACGCGCTTCAGCTGCGCCGGATCGCTCGGGATCTGGTCGCCCCATTGCGGGCGGACCATCTTGGCCAGCGCCTCGGCGATATTGGGATCATACGGCTTGATCTTGCGGGCGCCGGTGTCGAGCTCGAAACTGGTGAGCCAGTCCTGCATCGGCACGAAATAGTCGTCCAGCGCCGAACCGGTCGGCGGCGTGGCGAGAGCCGAAAGGTTCGCGGCGCCGCGATAGGAGCCCAGCGCCACGGCCCGGATGTCGATCAGCAGCGCCAGGGCCCAGCGGACATCCTTGCTGTCGAACGGCGCCTTCTTGGTGTTGAACAGCACCGAAGGCAGCGTCGGATCGGGATGGGCGAAGGGGAAGCCGGGAAGCCAGGCGGCGCCCGTCGGGTTGTTCTTCATGATCGAGAACATGCCCTCGGGCGCGATGTCGTTGATCACGTCGAGGTTGTGGTTGCGCTGCTCGATGACGCGGGCTTCCGGGTTGCCGGCGGCGCGGTACACCACGTATTTCACCTGCGGCTGGCCCCAATCCATGCCGATCGAAGTGCGCTGCCAGTCGTCGCGCAGCTTCCAGATGGTCCAGTTGCCGCCCTTGTCGTAGCTGTGCAGCACATAGGCGCCCAGCGAGACCGGCGGGTTGTTGTTGTAGGCCAGCGGGTCGGCGACCTTCTCGAACACATGCTTGGGCATGATCCAGGCCGCGTTCCAGCGCACCGTGAACAGCGAATGGAAGCGCGCGTTCGGCGCCTTCAGGTGGAAGATCACGGTGTCGCGGTCGGGCGATTCCATCGAGGCGACGTTGACCGAGAACGCTGCCGACCAGTTCATGCCGGGGTGATCCATCAGCGTCTGCACGGTGTAGACGACGTCGGCCGCGGTGAACTCGACGCCGTCGCTCCAGTACACGCCTCGGCGCAGCTTCACCGTCATCTGGGTGAAGTCGGCATTGTAGATCGGCGGCTCGGTGGCGAGCGCGTTCTGCCAGGCCTTCGGGCCGCCCTCCGGGTTGATGAACCAGAAGGTGTCGGTGCTGAGCTGCTGCAGGCCGTTGACATTGGCCGAGCCGCCGCCGCCGGGCGCCCAGACATTGAACCAGTCGGCATTCTGCGCCGGGGTGCCCTGGATGATCAGGGTCTCGTTGCGCGGGATGCCGGCGATGAAATCCTGCGCGATGGCCGGCAGCGGCAACAGCAACGCCGCCGCAGCCACCGCCGCCGCGAATCTCCTGAGAAATTTCATCTCCCTGCTCCTCCCCGCTCTCATTCGAGCCCCGTTTTTCGTCGGCCCATTTTTGTCGGATCGACGATGAGGCTTCAAAGTCCCGGACCTGCCCCGCATGCGCGGAACAGGTCCGGTGGCGCCTCTGTGGTCGACGGGCTCACGATGCTCCTTTATCGACATTTTTCCACCTTCTCGGCAACCCTTGTCAGTGCGGATTTCAAAAAAATTGCCGGAAAACCTCACATTGTAGAACTCATTGCCCGCAAGGCACCGGAACACATTATTGACAAAGCGGCGATCTTCCATAACGTACCGCGTCGATGGCGGACCTCTCCGGCGAGGGGCATCGCCTTGTCCCGACACAGCGACCGGCGAGACCTCCGGCAGGGGTCCGGCGGCGCAGCGCCAGCAAGGATCAATGATGACCAGCCTTATTGCCGTGAGCATCGCGGTTCACGCCGACCGTCGCACCGGACCCTACCGGCCGCTGTGGAACTGGTTCGGCTACGACGAGCCGAACTACACCTATTCCGAACACGGCAAGAAGCTGCTGAAGGCGCTGACGGCCCTGAGCCCGGAGCCGCCGCGCATCCGCACCCATAACCTGCTGACCAGCGGCGACGGGCTGCCGGCCCTGAAATGGGGCTCGACCAACGCCTACACCGAAGATGCCGATGGCAATCCGATCTATGACTGGACCGTCATGGACAAGATCTTCGACGCCTATGTCGAGGCCGGCAACATCCCG
>JAEKLZ010000287.1 GCA_019508225.1 Inquilinus limosus
ATTCACACAATGAACTGATCCAGAGGATGCTCGGCTGGGCGCCGAGCGCCAGCCTGGACGCCGGCATTCGGGAAACCTACCCGTGGATCGTCACGCAGTTGCAGAGCCTGCAGCAGAAGCTCGGCGTGGCGGCGTAACCGGCCTGTCGGAACAGTCGGAACGAGATGATGGGCAGCGAGGCCGCGCCTGCGGCGGCCTCGCTGCCGAGCGCCGATCCTCTTCGAGAACACCTGTCAAATAGGCGCGTACGGATGCGAATCGCCGTCTGTGACTATGCTGGTCACCCGTTCCAGATACAGCTGAGCCGCCACCTCGCAAGCCGAGGCCATCAGGTTCTGCATCTCTACTTTGCGGATCTGGTCGGCCCGAAAGGCGCGATCCAGCGGCTTCCCGATGATCCCCAGGGCTTCGCCATCGAGGGGCTCACGGCCGGCGGCCATGTCGACAGGACCGACCTCCTGCGGCGAAGGCAGCAGGAGGCCCGGGCCGGTGAGATCTTCGCCGCCCGCTGCAAGGCCTTCGCTCCGGATGCGGTCATTTCGTCAAACATGCCACTCGATGCGCTGCCGTCTCTGCAAAGAGAGGCCAGGCGCGGCGACGCCATGTTCATCTTCTGGCTGCAGGACATCATCTCCGTCGCGATGGAGAAGATTCTCGGCAGGAGGGGCTATTTCTATCGCCTGGTGTCGAAATATTACGGCCTGCGGGAAAGGCGTGCCCTTCGTCGGAGCGACGCCATCGTGGCGATTTCGGACGACTTCCTTCCGATCCTTCGACGCTGGCGGATCGATCCGGCCCGGATCAGCATCATCCCGAACTGGGCGCCGATCGGCGACATCCCTGTCGGACGCAAGCGCAACGACTGGTCGCGAAAGTACGGAAGGCCGAAATCGGACAGCGCGGTCTCACCAACCTGCAGGTGATCCCGTTCCAGCCGATGGAGCAGTTCCCGGACATGCTCGCATCCGCGGACGCCCTGGTGGTGCTGATCGAACGCGATGCCGGGGTCTTCTCGGTTCCGTCCAAGCTGCTGTCCTATCTCTGCGCGAAGCGGGCCGTGCTGCTGTCGGTGCCGAGAGAGAATCTCGCGGCCCGCATCGTCGCCGAAAGTGGGGCCGGCCTGGTGGTGGATCCCGACGATGACGAGGGCTTCGTTGCGGCGGCGCTGCAGCTCATGGAAGACGGCGATGTCCGTGAGCAATGCGCGGTGGCGGGTCGCCGATACGCCGAGCAGACCTTCGATATCGAAGCGATCGCCCGGCGGTTCGAGGCGGCTCTGTCGGCACGGATGACGACACCCGGGAGAAGCGCCTCGCGGTTGCGGGAGCTGCTCGGTCGTGCCGCCTAGGTGCAGCGTGTCTCACGGTATTGCGCGGTGCGGCCCGGCCGCGCCTCCACCTTCTATGTGCAGCAGGACAGGACCTTTTCGAGAGACGCGGTGGCGGGCCTCTGGGCCTTCGGAGCGGCGGAACCGCGACCTGTTGTTGCTCGCGCATAACCACATGAGCCGCTCGGAGGGGGAAGCGGCCATCGGGCAGGGTTTGTCCCGGCCCGGTACGAACCCGCAGGTTCAAATGCGGACATTCTCCCGCGTGATGTTTGTTGTCCACAAGGCGCCGAAACGGCGTCCGGCTCTGATGGAGAGAATGAAGCATGGCTGTGATCAATGGAACTGCCGGCAACAATAACCTTGTCGGCACAGCGGCCGCGGACACGATCAACGGCCTGGCCGGGAACGACGTGCTCCGCGGCTTGGCCGGGGCAGACACCCTCAATGGTGGCGATGGCTATGACGCCGCAGTGTACTGGGACTCGAACGCCGCGGTGAGCATCAATCTCGGCACAGGCACGGCTGCCGGCGGCCATGCGGCCGGCGACAGGCTGATCAGCATCGAGAACCTGACCGGCAGCGTGTACAACGACAGCCTCGTCGGCAACGCGGGCTCGAATTCGTTTCTGGGGTACAATGGCAACGACACGCTGAACGGCGGGGGCGGAAACGATGTACTGAATGGCGCCGCCGGTGCGGACCGCCTCGTCGGCGGAGACGGCACCGATACCATCACCTACGGCAACGCTACGGGGGGTGTGTCGATCAATCTCGCCACCGGCGCGGCCAGCGGAAACGATGCGGCCGGCGACACGTTCTCGGGCATCGAGAATATTAACGGCAGCAATTACGTCGACACCCTCGCCGGAGGCGTCGGCACCAATGTGCTTCAGGGCAATGATGGCAATGACACGCTCAGTGGCGCTGCCGGAAACGATATATTGGTCGGCGGCGCTGGCGCGGATCGCCTTCTGGGCGGAGCCGACAGCGATTACGCGTACTACAACGCCTCCACTGCAGGGGTGAACGTCAATCTCACTTCCGGCACGGGCAGCGGAGGCCATGCAGCCGGCGATACGTACAACAGCATCGAGAATGTCCTCGGGTCCAACTACAACGACATTCTGGTCGGCAACGCGGTCAGGAACATCCTTCTGGGCGACGGCGGCGTGGACGATCTCCGCGGCGGCGACGGGGATGACTGGCTGCGGGGCGGTGCCGGGGCCGACAAGCTGAATGGCGGCAATGGCGTGGATACGACGGCTTACGGCGCTTCCACCGCCGGGGTCCAGCTCAACCTCACCCTCAACCGTGGCACCGGAGGCGATGCCGCCGGCGACACCTTCACCAGTATCGAGAACGTCAACGGCAGCCTCTACAACGACGTCGTCGTCGGAAGCGCGGCCGACAATTACGTCACTGCCCAGGCCGGCAATGACGTCCTCTATGGGGAAGACGGCAACGACCAGCTCCTGGGTATGGACGGCAATGACACCATCTCTGGCGGCGCCGGAACCGATACTCTGAGTGGGCTCAACGGCAACGACCTCATCAATGGCGGTGCCGGTGCGGATACGATCGACGGCGGGGTCGGCATCGACACCGCGGGCTACGGCGGCTCGACGGCCGCCGTGGTGATCGACCTGCTCAACAACACGGTCAGCGGGGGCGATGCTGCGGGGGACACCCTGATCGGCATCGAGAACCTCAACGGGACGAACTTCAACGACCGTCTCACCGGCAATGACGGGGTGAACGTCCTCCAGGGCGGCGTCGGACAGGACGTGCTCTACGGCAAGGACGGCAACGACTCGCTCGTCGGCGGCGGTGGCGACGACAAGCTGACCGGTGGCGAGGGGGCCGACGCGCTCAGCGGTGGCGAGGGGATCGACTGGGCCTATTACCACGAGGCCGAGGCCGGCGTGACGGCGAACCTGGCCCAGTCCGCCAACAACACCGGCGAGGCGGCCGGCGATACCTACAGCGGCATCGAGAACCTCTGGGGCACGGCGTTCAACGACACGCTGGTCGGCAACGGCTTCGCCAATGTGCTGTACGGCAATGCCGGTGACGACACGGTCACCGCCGGCCAGGGCGACGACACCGTCCAGGGTGCCGACGGCAACGACAACCTCAACGGCCAGGACGGCAATGACGCCATCTATGGCGATGCCGGCACCGACACCCTGAATGGCGGCGCCGGTAATGACCGCCTGGCCGGCGGGGCCGGCGCCGACGTGCTCACCGGCAGCGAAGGCACCGACTGGATCTACTATCACCAGAGCAGCGCCGGCGTGACGATCAACCTGGCCACCGGGGCTGCCAGCGGTGGCGATGCCGAAGGGGACACCTTCACCGGCATCGAGAGCGTCTACGGCTCCGCCTTCGACGACACCCTGACCGGGAGTGACGTCAGCAACCAGCTTGTCGGCAACACCGGGGCGGACACCCTGACCGGCGGCGCGGGGGCGGATGCCTTCACCTTCCGGGCCATCACCGACAGCACGGTGGCGGCGTCCGGGCGGGACACCATCACCGACTTCTCCAGCACCGAGCACGACATCATCAACCTGCAGCCGATCGACGCCGACCTCAACGACACCGGCGACACGGCCTTCACCTTCACCGACGGCGGCGCCTTCACCGGCACCGGCCACGAAGTGATCGTGCAGGGCAGCGGCGGGATCTACACCGTCCTCGGCGATATCGACGGCGACAGCACCGCTGACTTTGCGATCACGGTGCAGAGCGCGACCGCCCTCGTCGCGACTGACTTCGCTCTGTAAGCGGCTCTTCAGCACTGATGAAGCGGAAAGCTCCGAGAGATCGGAGCTTTCTTTTGGCCTGTTGCCCGTCGGCGCCGGCTGCGGGTGAAGGTCGCCGGACGTGTTGGCTTGGCGATCGCGGCCTGGACAATCTTGTCCTGGCACCGGTGGTATCCTGTCCCCGATTTGAACCTGTGTCCGAGTTGCTGAACGGCTGGCCGCACGTTGCCGTCGGCCTCATTGCGCTGCTCGGTCGTTCAGAAGGATTGCGCGGCGCCGCGATGACCTTCTTCGATCCGAGATCCGGGACGATATACCGGGTGATCAGGAACTCGTTGTAAGTGACGCTGCGCCGGGGAGCCGGCATCCGGGCACCAGGCCGCTGCTTACATCCGCGGCCGGGTCTTCTGCGGGTCGTAATGCGACAGCGGCACGATGACGGCCGGCAGGCGCTTCTGATGGCCGTCCAGCTTGCCGATCTCGACCGCGGTGCCGATCGCGGCATGGGTCACGTCGATCCGCGCCAGGGCGATGGTCTTGCCGAGGATCGGCGAGCGGGTGGCGCTGGTCACCACGCCGATCTGCGCCCGGCCGATATGGATGCAGTCGCCATGGCCGACCGCGTCGTTGGACTGCACGTCGAGGCCGACGAGGCGGTGGCGCGGATGCTCCTTGCGCTCGACCAGCGCCGCGCGGCCGATGAAATCATCGGTCTTGGATTTCAGCGGCACGGTGAAGCCGATGCCGGCCTCGAACGGGTCGGTCTGGTCGGTGAATTCGTGGTTGGCGAAAATCAGCCCGGCCTCGATCCGCAGCATGTCCAGCGCCTCCAGCCCCATCGGCTTGAGGCCGTGCGGCTGCCCGGCCTGCCAGACGGCGTCGAACACGGCCGCGGCGTCCTTCGGATGACAGAAGACCTCGTAGCCCAGCTCGCCGGTATAGCCGGTGCGCGACACCACGACGGGTGCGCCTTCGAAGCCGCCGATGCGGCCGACGGTGAAGCGGAACCATTCGAGCTCGCCGATCGTCGGCTGGCGCGGCGCCGTCCAGACGATGTCCTTCAGGATGTCTCGGCTGTTCGGCCCCTGCACCGCGATGTTGTGCATCTGGTCGGTCGAGGACCGGACCCAGGCCTTGAACCCCATCTTCTCGGCCTGCTCGCGCAGCCACAGGCCGCTGGCATCGTCGCCGCCGATCCAGCGGAAGTTGCGGTCGCCGAGCCGGAACAGCGTGCCGTCGTCGATCATGCCGCCATGCTCGTAGCACAGGGCGGTATAGACGACCTGGCCGGTCGACAGCTTGCGCACGTCGCGCGTCAGGCAATATTGCAGCAGGGCTTCGGCGTCGGGGCCCGTGACCTCGAACTTCCGCAGCGGCGACAGGTCGATCACCGCGGCCTTCTCGCGGCAGGCCCAGTATTCCGCCACCGGCCCTTCGCTGGCGAAGCGGCTCGGCAGCCAGTAGCCGCGATACTCCGCATAGTCCCGGGTCAGCGCCGAGAAGCGGGGGTGGAAGGCGGTCTCACGGGTCAATTCCGGGTCGGCATCGGGCGTCATGCGAATGGCCACCGCTCGTGAGAAGGTCTCTTTGCCGGAGAAGGTCCGGATATGGATGTCGGTCGGGTCCCAGCCATTCGCCGCGTCGATGTCGTCGGGGCAGGAGGAGGAGACGCAGACCAGGTCCGTCAGCGCCCGCATCAGCACATAGTCGCCGGGGCGCGACCAGGGCTCGTCGAGATACAGCTGGTTGGTGTGGTCGATGGTGGTGTTGTAGAAATAGTTCAGCGCTTCCCAGCCCTTGCGGGCGGCGATGCCATAGGGCGCCAGGGCCGCGTTGAAGTTCTCGGTGCAGTTGGCATGCCCGGGATAGCCCATGTCGTCGTAGTAGCGGGAATTGCAGGCAGTCGCGAAGGCGTCGTGGCGACCGACCGTGTCCTGCACGATCTCGACCAGCGGCTCGAAATCCCGGTCGAAGGCCTTGGACGGCAGCCCCGGCACCGGATAGCTGCGGCCGAGCAGTGTGCGGGTGACGGTTGAATCCAGCGCCAGGTCCAGGCCCTTGTCGACCTTGCGGGCCGAGAAGGCCTGGAAGTCGGTGCATTGCCGGCCGTAGACGTCGATCACCTGGATGAAGTCGCCGGCCCGGACGAGATAGGCCGAGGCCGTCGCCGCCCGGATGCGGATGTCCTCGATCGGGTCGGCCAGCGGTTCGGGCAGGGCCGAGGCGTAGTCGCGGACCAGCCGGCTGCGCTTGACCCGAAGCTCGATCGGCGTCGCCGTGTCCTGGGCGTCCGGCTGCATCACCGCCCCGGGCGCCACGGCGATCAGCAGGCCCTTGCCCTGGATCGTGACCTCCGCCCGGTCGCCCGGCCGAGAGCCTTCGCCGAACAGGCGGGCGGCGCCGGCGGTGGCGAGATCGGCACCACGCCGTGCCAGGGCGGCGTGGGTGCGCCGGGCCCCGTCGTCGTCGCCGGCCAGGCAGGTCTTCAGCCCGTCGGCCGTGGTGGTGAAGGGCAGGCCGAGGCCGGCGGCCAGGAACCGCCCGGCTTCATCCAGGAACGACAGCTCGCAGGCCTGGCAGCCCTCCAGGTCGGTCACCGTCACCTGGTCGCCGGCCTCGACCCGGATCACGAGCGACCCGCCGCCGCGCACGCGATACCGCTCGGTCCCCGGCGGCAGCACCGGGATGCCGGGGGTGCGGATCAGGCTGGGGAAGGCAGGGCGCACGCCGGCCGCCAGCGGATGGAGATCTCGCATGGGACCCTCGTGGGATGGCGCGCTCGAGCCCGCAGCGCAGGTTACAAAATGCGGCCCGAAAGTAAAGCCATATTGACCAAGGAGAAAATATCTTCACTATGCATAAAGGCTTCGGATAGGGCGGATCCGCATGGAAACGCGGATCGCCGAGACGGCGGCGCGGTGGCATGCGCCGGGGGGAGGCACGTTCAGCAAGGCGTGGAAAGAAACGTCCTGAACAACGACAGGGGAGCATCACCAATGGCAGACGTGGTGAATGTGGATGGTGCGGTTCCGGCCGGCACCGAAGGCAGGCTGATCCGCGCCCTGGACTGGAAGGGCGCGTTCTGGGTGGCCGCGGGCGTGCCGCCGCTCGTTCTGTTCTCCATCGGCGGCATCGCCGGCACGACGGGCAAGCTGGCCTTCCTCGTGTGGATCATCTCGATGGTGATGGGCTTCCTGCAGTCCTTCACCTATGCGGAAATCGCCGGCATGTTCGGCAACAAGTCCGGCGGCGCCTCGATCTATGGCGCGACCGCCTGGCTGCGCTATTCCAAGTTCATCGCGCCGCTGTCGGTGTGGTGCAACTGGTTCGCCTGGTCGCCGGTGCTGTCGCTGGGCTGCGCCATCGCCGCCGGCTACATCCTCAACGCCTTCTTCCCGATCCCGGGCGCCGACTCGCAGCCGGTGCTGGCCTGGATCGCGGCCCATGCCGGCTCGATCACGGCGGACAGCCCGCGCGTGGCCGAATGGCTGGCGGCGCATGCCGGCGCCGCGCCCGGCGACGCGATCTCGGCCCTGCTCAGCGCCGACGGCGTCGCGGCCCTGACGCCCGCGATCCGGACTTGGTCGCTGACCGGCTTCGGCATCCCGTTCCTGGCCACCGCCAACATCAACGCCACCTTCTTCATCGGCGCGATCCTGATGCTGATCATCTTCGCGATCCAGCATCGCGGCATCGCCCAGACCGCCAGCGTGCAGAAATGGCTGGCGATCATCGTGCTGGTGCCGCTGCTGCTGATCGGCCTGTATCCGATCTTCAGCGGCCAGATCCAATGGGCGAACGTGACCGGGCTGGTGCCGCCGAGCGCGGCCTATTCCAGCGTCGAGGGCGGCTGGGGCAATGGCGGCTGGACGCTGTTCCTCGGCGGCCTCTACATCGCCGCCTGGTCGACCTACGGCTTCGAGACGGCGGTCTGCTACACCCGCGAGCTCCGCAACCCGAAGACCGACACCTTCAAGGCGATCTTCTACTCCGGCCTGGCCTGCTGCCTGTTCTTCTTCCTGATCCCCTTCACCTTCCAGGGCGTGCTCGGCCATGAAGGCATGCTGGCGACCGGGGTGGTCGACGGCACCGGCGTCGCCGAGGTGCTGGGCGGGCTGATCAGCGCCGGCCCCGTGATCACGCAGATCCTGGTCGCGCTGATGATCCTGGCCCTGTTCCTGGCGATCATGACCGCCATGGCCGGGTCGTCGCGCACGCTGTACCAGGGGTCCAAGGACGGCTGGCTGCCGAAATATCTCGAGCATGTGAACGAGAAGGGCGCCCCGACCCGCGCGATGTGGACGGACTTCGCCTTCAACCTCATTCTGCTGGCGATCGCATCCGACACCGGCGGCTACTTCTTCGTCCTCGCCGTGTCGAATGTCGGCTACATCATCTTCAACTTCCTGAACCTCAATTCCGGCTGGATCCACCGGATCGATTCCGGGCACATCGCGCGGCCCTGGAAGGCCCCGACCTGGCTGATCGGCGTGAACACCGTGCTGGCCTTCGTCAATGCGCTGTTCCTCGGCGCCGGCGCCAAGGTCTGGGGCTATGAGAACGCGCTGTGGGTCGGCTTCGGCTTCGCCGCCCTGATCCTGCCGGTGTTCGCCTATCGCCACTATCTGCGGGACGGCGGCAAGTTCCCGGCCGGCGCGATGGAGGATCTTGGCCTGGTCGGCCAGGACCTCGGGGTGAAGAAGGCCGGCATGCTGCCCTATCTGGCGCTCGCCGGCGGGCTGTCGATCGTGCTGATCGCCAACTGGGTGTTCCAGCTGCCGGCGTGATCGGAAGGATACGCACCGCCCGGCGTTCGGCGCCGGGCGGTTTCCTAGCCCACCGACCCCACCACCAGTTCCAGGTCGTGCCACAGGCTTTCGGCGAAGCTGCGCAGCACCGTCACCTCGAAGCGGTCGGGGCCGGTGCGGCTGATCTGGGCCGAGATGTGGCCGATCATCGTCATCGCCGAGCGTCCCTCCGGGAACGCCGCGGGGTCCAGGTCGACCGCGGTCTGCGTCGCCAGCGCCGCGTCCGCGCCCGGGCCGGACAGGCCGATGCGGATACGGCCATGGCTCTGGTCCGACAGGGCCGCGCCGGCCTGTTTCAGGCTGGCGGCCAGGGCGGCGACGGTCGCCGGCGCCAGGGCCTCGTCGCCGGCGACGAACCATTGCCGGTAGCCGGCCGGGCGGATCGAGCTGCCGGCCAGCCCGGCCTGGGCCAGATGTCCGGCCAGGCTAGGCGTGTCAAGCGCGCCCATCACCTGCAGCAGATGGCCTTCGGGCAGGGCCTGCAGCCGGATGTCAGGGCCCCCAATGGACGCGCCGGCAAGAAGCGGCCGATGCTGCGGCAGATCAGGCATGGAGCTTCCTGTTCTCGGGGTCGATGAAGACGGGAGAGCAGAGGATCGCCTCCGTCACCTCGTCGCGCAGCCCGTTCCAGACGGTCACCTTCTCGCCGATGCGGTCCGGCCCGCGCTGCACCAGCGCCAGGCCGATGGTGTGGCCGAGGCTCGGCGAGAAGGCGCTGGAGGTGACGTAGCCCTGGTCGTTCTCCAGCGTCGCGGCGTCGCCGGCGCGCAGGATATGCGACCCGGTGCGGAAGCCCTTGGCCGGGTCGATCGGCCTGACCCCCACCAGGCGCGGCCGGTCGGCATCCTGCAGCCCCTCGCGCCGCAGCATCGCCCGGCCGATGAAATCCGCCTTGGTGGCGGAGACCATGCGGCCGAAGCCCAGGTCGCCCGGCGTCACCGTGCCGTTGATCTCGGCATGGGTGACATGGCCCTTCTCGATCCGCAGGACGCCCAGCGCCTCGGCGCCATAGGCGCAGATGCCATGCGCCTCGCCGGCCTGCATCAGGGCGTCGGCGACGTGCTCGCCATAGCCGGCCGGGACCGCCAGCTCATAGGCCAGCTTGCCGGAGAAGGAGATGCGGAACAGCCGGCCCTCCAGCGTGCCGCCGAACAGGCTGACCTTGCGCGCGCTCATGAACGGGAAGGCGGCGTCGGACAGGTCGGCATCGACGATCGCCGACAGGATGGCGCGCGATTTCGGGCCGGCCACCGCCATCTGCGCCCATTGGTCGGTGGATGAGGCGAAGCAGACCTCCAGCTCCGGCCACAGCGTCTGGGCGCAGAACTCCAGGTGGGTCAGCACGCCGGCGGCCAGCGCCGTGGTCGTGGTCATGAAGAAATGGTCGTCATCCAGGCGGCTGGTGGTGCCGTCGTCGTAGATGAACCCGTCCTCGCGCAGCATGATGCCGTAGCGGGCCTTGCCCACCGGCAGCTTGGCGAAGGCGTTGCAGTAGACGCGGTCGAGGAAGGCCGCCGCGTCCCGGCCGAAGATCTCGATCTTGCCGAGGGTCGAGACATCGCACAGCCCGGCATTGCTGCGGATGGTCAGCACCTCGCGGTCGACGCTCTGGCGCCAATTCGTCTCGCCCGGCCGCGGGAACCAGGACGAGCGGTACCACAGCCCGGTCTCGACGAAGACGGCGCCGTGCTTCTCGGCCCAGCCATGCAGCGGCGATTTGCGCGCCGGCTGGAAATGCTTGCCGCGCGCGGCGCCGGTCAGCGCGCCGAACGACACCGGGGTGTAGAACGGGCGGAAGGTCGTGGTCCCGACCTCGGCCGGGGAGACGCCGCGCGCCTCCGCCAGGATGCCGGTGGCGTTGATGTTGGACAGCTTGCCCTGGTCGGTCGCCATGCCGGTGGTGGTGTAGCGCTTGGCCAGCTCGGCATGGCCGTAGCCTTCGCGCACCGCGAGGCCGAGATCCTTGGTGTGCACGTCGTTCTGGAAATCGACGAAGGCCTTGCCCTTGCTGCCCTTGACCGACCATAGCGGCCGGGCCGCCGCCGGGGTCTCGCCGGCGGGCGGGAAGGCGGCGTCGGCCCCGCCGAGACCGATCGCCTGCAGCGCCTGAACGGCTTTCGCCGCCCCGTCGCCGAGGCAGGACGCCGTCTCCGCCAGGCCGGACGCCGACCCGGCGACAGCCAGCCCGTCCTGCTGCTCCGGCGCCAGGAACGCAGCGTGGCGGTCCGACCATTGCGGCCGGGCGCCGCGATGGCAGGCAAGGTGAATGACGGGGCTCCAGCCGCCGGACATGGCCAGCGCATCCGCCTCGATCCGCTCGGTGCCGCGGGCGGTGCGGATTGTGACGTGGCGCAGCAGCCGGCCGCCATGGGCGTCGTTGACTTGGCCCCCCGCCAGCACGCGGGCGCGGCCGGACCAGCCCTCGGCCGCATCGGCGCGGCTGTCGACGATGGCCGCGACCTCCAGCCCCGCGGCCTCCAGATCCGCGGCGGTGCGATAGCCGGCGGCGTTGGTGGTGAAGACCAATGTGCGGGCGCCGGGCGCCACGGCCTGGCGGTTCAGATAGCTGCGCATGGCGCCGGCCATCATGATGCCGGGGGTGTCGTTGCCACCGAACACCAGCGGCCGCTCCTCTGCCCCGGTGGCCAGAATTGCCTGCCTGGCGATGATCCGCCACAGCCGCTCGACCGGCCGGCGCGGGTCGGGCATCGCCACATGCTTCTGCACCCGTTCGACCGCGCCGAAGACATTGTCATCGTACCAGCCGAACACGGTGGTGCGCGGCATCCGCCGGACATTCGGCAGGCCGGCCAGCTCGGCCAGGGTGCCGTCGAGCGGGGTGGCGCCGGTCTCGGCCAGCAGGCTGCCGCCCAGCTCGAAACCCTCATCGGCCAGGATCACGCGGGCGCCGGCCCGGCCCGCCGTCAGCGCCGCGGCCAGCCCGGCCGGCCCGGCGCCGATCACCAGCAGGTCGCAATGCGCCCAGCATTTCTCGTAGCGGTCCGGATCGGCGTCGTAGCCGGCTTTGCCGAGCCCTGCGGCCTTGCGGATGATCGGCTCGTAGATCTTCTCCCAGAACGCCGCCGGCCACATGAAGGTCTTGTAGTAGAAGCCGGCGCTCAGGAAGGGCGACAGCAGCCCGTTCACCGCGCCGATGTCGAAGCCGAGCGACGGCCAGCGGTTCTGGCTGGTGGCCGCCAGCCCGTCATGCAGCTCGACCGTCGTGGCGCGGGTGTTCGGCTCGGTCCGGCCGCCGGCGCCGACCGTCACCAGCGCGTTCGGCTCCGCCGCGCCCGCGGTCAGGATGCCGCGCGGCCGGTGGTACTTGAAGCTGCGGCCGACCAGAGGCCAGGCTGTCGCCGGCATGGCCGCGCAGCGCCCGGCCGTCGAAGGTGAAGTTGAGCGCCGTGCCGCGGTCGATGCGGCCGCCCCGGGCCAGGCGATGGCTGGTCATGCCGGCGATCCGTCGGTCTTCGCCAGCGCCGCGTCGGCCACGCCGTAGACCGCGTGGGTCACGGTATCCCGCTCGACCACCAGCCAGCGCCGGCAGCCGGAGGAATGGTGCCAGTGTTCGCGGTGCCGGCCGCGCGGGTTGTCGCGCAGATAGACATAGGCGTACCAGGCCTCCGCCCCGGCCTCCGGCGCCGGGCGGTCCAGGCCGGCATCGCCGCG
>JAEKLZ010000288.1 GCA_019508225.1 Inquilinus limosus
GGGCCGCACTCCACCACCGCGCCGTCGGCGGTCAGCAGCCGCAGCCGCCGCACCGTGCTTGCCGCGGGCGGGCTGTTGGCGTGCCAGCCATGAGCGTTGACGCTCAGCGTGCCGCCGATGCTGAAGTCGTTGTTCGACTGCATCACGGCGGGGGAGAAGCCGGCCGCGTTCAGCGCCGGCACGATGTCGCGCCACAGCGCCCCGCCGCCGACCCGCATCACCCGGGCCTCGCCGTCGATCGCCAGCCCGTTCAGCGGCAGCGCGTCGAGCACCCAGCCGTCGCGCATCAGGGACTGCCCGCCCATCGAATGGCGGGCGCCCGACACGGCCAGGGCCGGCTCCTGCCCGGCCCCGATCCGCTGCAGCAGCGGCGCCAGCCGCGCCGCCGCCGCGTCGGGGGCTGCCTCGGCGAAGGCTACGCCACGCACCGGCGTCAGGTTCAGGCCGCTGGCATCGTCCAGCAGGGTCCGGGATGGAAGGGGTGGCGGCAGGCTCGCCGCATCGGACAGGCGCTGCAGCCACGCCCCGCCGATGCCGCCCAGCGCCGCCGCGCCCAGCGTCACGGCGCCGGTCGCCAGCACGCGACGGCGCGTCGAACCCTTCCCGGCCATGAGTCTTCCCCCTCGTCCCCGCCGGGCATTCTAGAGCGGGGACGAGGGCGGAACCATGGCGAGGCTCAGACGTACTGGGCGATGCCGTTGCCGAAGGACCAGTTCTCCTTCGCCACCTCGACCAGGCTGATGAACACATCCTCGCGGCGCAGGCCGGGGTTCTCGGCCAGCCGGTCGGCGAGGCGGCGGTACAGCGCCTGCTTCTGCTCCACCGTCCGGGTGTTGTTGGCAGTGATCTGGACGAACACCAGGTCGTCCGTCCGCTCGATGCCGAGATAGGACGGGTCGTAGTCGAAGCCGGTCTCGTCATGCTCGTGCACCAGCACGAAGCGGTCGTTCTCCGGCACGTTGAAGGTCTCGCGCATGGCCAGGTAGACGGCGTCGCGGATGGCCTTGATGTGGGTGGCCGGCTTGCCCTTGCGCAGGGAGATGCGGACGAGGGGCATGGGATCCTCCGATGTCGGGCGGCGCGTGCCGCGGTGCCTCAGATATAGCTCCCGCTTGATCATTTCGGAATGAACTTGATATCACTATCAGTGATGAGGATTTGAAATGATGAAGCGATGCGCGCCCTCGACCTCGACGCCGTCCAGGCCTTCGTCCTGGTCGCCGATCACGGCAGCTTCACCCGGGCGGCTGACGCGCTCGGCGCCACCCAGTCCGGCATCAGCCTGCGCCTGAAGCGGCTGGAGGACCGGCTCGGCACCCGCCTGTTCGAGCGCACGCCTCGGCTGGTTCGGCTGACGCCGCAGGGCGAAGCCTTCCTGCCGCGGGCGCGGCGGCTTCTGGAGGCGCAGGAGGACGCGGTCGCCGCGGTCTCGGCCCGGCCGCCGCGGCTGGTGCTGGGCATCAGCGACCATGTCGCGGGGCCGGAGCTGCCGGGGCTGCTGGCCCGGGTGGCGGGGCAGGGGCCGGGGCTGGCGCTGGAGGTCCGGCTCGACTCGTCGCTGGACCTGCTCCAGGAATACGACGCCGGGTCACTCGACGCGGTGATCGTCCGCCGCGATGCCGGCCGACGCGACGGCGAGGTGCTGTTCCGCGATGAGTTCGGCTGGTTTGCGTCGACCGGCTGGCATCATCGGCCGGACGAACCCCTGCCGCTCGTCACTCACAGAGAGCGCTGCGGCGTGCGGGTCGCGGCGCTGCGCGCGCTCGACACCGCCGGCATTCCCTGGGTCGAGGTCTTCGTCGGCGGCGGCGGTGCCGCTGTCGCGGCCGCGACCGCGGCTGGACTCGGCGTGTCGCCGCTGGCCCGCCGGACGGCGCCGCCCGGCTCCATCGATATCGGGCCGCGGCTCGGCCTGCCGACCCTGGGCGCGAGCGAGGTGATGCTGCATTCCCGCCTGACCGACGCCAAGCTCGCCGGCGCCCTGCGCGGCCTGGCCGCCGCCTTCCGCTTGCCCGTGGCGGCGTGACTCGCGGTCGCAGCCAGATCAAAGGCATGGCCGGACCGGTTGGTTCCCGGCCGCGGCGCGGGGGTGGCATGTGCCGGCACAGCGCAACGCGGCCCTTACCGAAAGTCCGCGGCATCGGTTAGAGTTCGCGCGCCATGCGAACCCTCTATCACATCTGGCTTTCCGCCCAATCCCGCATCGTCCGGCTGCTGCTGGCCGAGAAGGACCTGCATTGCGACCTGAAGGTCGAGCGGGTGTGGGAGCGCCGCGAGGAGTTCCTCGCCCTCAACCCAACGGGCGAGGTGCCGCTGCTGATCGAGCCGGACGGCACGACGCTGACCGATGTCTGGGTCATCGTCGAGTACATGGAGGAGATGCATCCCGAGGTGCCGCTGCTCGGCGACACCACGCTGGCGCGGGCCGAGACCCGGCGCCTCCTGGTCTGGTTCGACCAGAAGTTCGGCCGCGAGGTCACCGAGAACCTGGTCGGCGAGAAGTTCATGAAGCGGGTGATGCGCACCGGCCAGCCCAGCTCGGACGCGATCCGCGCCGGCCGGCAGAACGTGCACTACCACCTCGACTACATCTCCTACCTCGCCGAGTCCCGGCGCTGGCTGGCCGGCGACGAGTTCAGCCTGGCCGACATCGCCGCCGCCGCCCATCTCTCGGTGGTCGACTATCTCGGCGACGTGCCCTGGGACAGCCATCCGGAGGCGCGGCAATGGTATTCGCGCATAAAGTCCCGGCCCAGCTTCCGGCCGCTGCTGGACGACCACGTTCCCGGCATTCCGGCGCCGGCGCATTATCGCGACCTGGATTTCTGACCCGGTCCGTCCTATCTGTGGTGTTGAGAGTGATTCTTAGATAGCGCCGTTCTGTGCGGCGGCTGATCGGAGACGAAGCATGGACGCGTTGGATCTTCTGCTGAAGCGGCGCTCGGTGCCGGCCCGCAACATGGTCGAGCCGGGGCCGGATGCCGCGGCGCTGGAGCGGATCCTGCGGGCCGGCACGCGGGTGCCGGACCACGGCAAGCTGACGCCCTGGCGCATCCAGGTGCTGCGCAAGGACGGGCAGCGCCGGCTGGGCGAGACCATGGCCGGAATCTTCGCCCGCGAGAACGCCGATGCCACCGAGGCGATGGTCGAGGCGATGCGGCAGAAGCCGGCCCTGGCGCCGCTGCTGCTGGTGATCACCCACAAGCCGCAGCCCGGCAAGATCCCGGAGCTGGAGCAGATTCTGTCCGGCGGTGCGCTGTGCCAGAACATCCTGATGGCGGCGCACGCCCAGGGCTACTGCGCAAGCTGGATCACCGGCTGGCCGGCCTACCACGCGCAGATCGTCGAGCTGCTGGGCCACGACCCGGCGACCGACAAGATCCTCGGCTTCATCTATCTCGGCACCCCGTCCGAGCCGATGGAGGACCGCCCGCGCCCGGCGCTGTCCGACGTCGTCACCGAATGGTCCGGCGCGCCGGTGCAGGTGGCCTGACGGGCGGTGGCAACGGAGCGGCCGTAGGTTGGGTTCGCGTGAGCGAACCCAACACTGGTTCGGGCTGCACGATGTTGGGTTCGCGGTTGCGAACCCAACCTACATGGTCTCTTACGCTGCCGCAGCGACGCGTTGCGAATCCATCAACAGCGCCAGGAAGGCCCGTGCCGCCGGGTTGACAGGGCCGCCCCCGGCGGCACCGCGCTCGGCATGGGCGATGCCGAGCTCCCAGCAGATCTCCGGCAGGGCCAGCGTCGCCACCGCCAGCGGCGGGCGGTGCGGGTCGGCCGGATGCGCGGCGATCAGCGCCTCCGGCACCAAGGCGATGCCGAGGCCGAGGGCGACGAGGTCCAGCGCGGTCGGCAGGTCGTTGACCTCGAAGCCGGTGCGGCGCTCCACCCGCACCCGGGCGAAGGCCTGATCGACCAGCTGCCGGGTGCCCCAGTCGGTCTGGAAATCGACGAAGGTCTCGCGGCCCAGCCGGCTCAGGGGCACGTTCCTGCGGCCGGCCAGCGGATGGTCGTGGCGGCAGGCGGCCACCAGCTCCTCGCAGGCCAGCATGGTGGCCCGGACATCCGGCGGCGGCGCCTGCTGCATCGGCACGAAGGCCAGATCCACCCGGCTGTCGCGCAGCTTCTCGAACAGCCGGTCCGATCCGCCCTGGCACAGCCGGATCTCGACTCCGGGATGGGCGGCATGGAACCGGGCCAGCAGCCCCGGCAGGTCGACGAAGGGCGCCAGGCTGTGGGTGGTGCCGATCGCCAGCCGGCCGCGCGCCAGGCCCTGTACCGCGGCCACGGCGTCGCGGGCGCCCTGCGCCGCCGCCAACACCCGCCGCGCCTCCTCGGCCAGCACCCGGCCGGCGGCGGTCAGATCGACCCGCCTTGTGCTGCGGATGAACAGCGGCGCGCCCAGCTCCTCCTCCAGCGCCCGGATCGAGGCCGACAGGCCGGACTGGACGATGTTCACCCGCCGGGCGGCGCGGGTGAAATGCTGCTCCTCCGCCACCGCCAGGAAATGCTCCAGCTGCCTCAGATCCATGGGCCGATCCTGCTGATTGTTCGGCGATCATGCTGAATGCGATCTGAACATTCAATTGGAACGCTGAATGCGATGCCGTCATTCTTGACGTCTGACATGACCGGGAGACGACCATGAGCGAAGGCCACACCCATCTGCCGACACGGCGCTTCGGCACCACCGACATGGCGATCACCCGGGTCGGCTTCGGCGCCTGGGCGATCGGCGGCTCCGGTTGGGCCGCGGCCTGGGGCGAGCAGGACGACGACGCCTCGGTGGCGGCGATCCGCCACGCCGCCGAGGTCGGCATCAACTGGATCGACACCGCCGCGGTCTACGGCCTCGGCCATTCCGAGGAGATCGTCGGCCGCGCTTTGCGCGAGATCCCGGCCGACCAGCGGCCCTATGTCTTCACCAAGGGCGGGCTGATCTGGGACGAGGCCAACCGCACTGCCGTGCCGAAGCGCGTCGGCGCCCCGGCCAGCCTGCGGCGCGAGGTCGAGGCCTCGCTGCGGCGGCTCGGCGTCGAGCGGATCGACCTGTACCAGCTGCACTGGCCGGCCGAGGACGGCACCGCGATCGAGACCCTGTGGCAGACCTTCCTCGACCTGAAGGCGGAAGGGAAGGTGCGGGCCGTCGGCCTGTCCAACCACAATGTCGAGCTCCTGGCCCGGGCCGAGGCGGTCGGCCATGTCGACACGCTGCAGCCGCCCTTCTCGGCGATCCGCCGCGACATCGGTGCGGCCGAGCTGCCCTGGTGCGCCGCGCACAACACGGGCGTCATCGTCTACAGCCCGATGCAGTCCGGCCTGCTGACCGGTGCCTTCACGGCGGAGCGGGCAGCGGCGCTGCCGAAGGACGACTGGCGCTCGCGCTCGCCGCACTTCACCGGCGACGGCCTAGCCCGCAACCTGGCGCTGGCCGAGGCGCTGAAGCCTGTGGCGGCGCGCCGCGGCACCTCGGTCGCCGCCGTGGCGGTGGCCTGGACCCTGGCCTGGCCGGCGGTCACCGCCGCCATCGTCGGCGCCCGCGGCCCCGAGCAGGTCGATGGCTGGATCGACGCCGCCACGCTGGAGCTGACGGCGGAGGATGTCGCCGATATCGCCGCCGCGATCGAAAGCATCGGCGCCGGCACCGGGCCGGTGCGGCCGTAGCTGTCGCGATTATTCCGGCAAAGGCACGAGCCGCGGCCTCAACCAGGCCGCGAGCCCGTCCTCGGACACTTCGCCGGCCGCCAACGCCAGCCAGATCGACAGGCATTCGGCGTCGTCCGCGGCGATCTCCTGTCCCGCGAGGGCCAGGAACGTCTCGGTGACCACGAACGCGACACGCTTGTTGCCGTCGACGAAAGGATGATTCCGGATCAGGCCGAAGCCATAGGCGGCGGCGAGCGCCGCGAGATCGGGTTCGCCATAGGCGAGCAGGTTGCGGGGGCGGTCGAGAGCGGAGTCCAGCAGGCCGGCATCGCGCAGCCCCAGGGCGCCGCCATGCTCGGCCAGCTGCTCGTCATGCAGCGCCAGGACGACCGCGCGGCTGATCCAGCGCGGCGTGTCCACCTACTTCGCCAGTTCCCGCAGCAGGTTGCGCCGTTTCTTCATCACCTTGCGGGCGGCATCCATCTGCGCTCCGAAATCGGGGTCGTACGGCGTCAGCCGGTAGCCGTCGGGCGCCTCGGTCAGATAGAGCGTATCGCCTTCCTGGACACGCAGCCGGGCGAGCACGTCTTTGGGCAGGACCGCTCCGACGGAATTGCCGATCGTGCGCAGCTTCAGGGCGACCATGGTAACATCCAGGGTTGTGATCACGCATGTAATAACATGCGGTCCCCTCAGACCCCAATCAAGATCGCCGTTGCTTAAAGGACCGTCAGCGTGTCGCCCTCGGCAATCCGGCCGCCGGCCAGGACCTCGGCATAGATGCCGCAATCGGCGTGGCCGAAGCCGGTGATCAATGCCTTCGGGATATTGAGGTCGCGTTCGCCGGTGGCCGGATTGACGTTGACCGCGGCGCAGCGGGTGATCCGCGAGACGACCTTGAGCCGCACCGGTCCGATCGCCAGCTCGCGATCGATCCAGTCGAACTCCGCCCAGGCCGGCAGGCCCTCGAGGATGAGGTTGCCGCGGAACCGCCGCGGGTCGACCGGGGCGCGTGTCACCCGCTCGATGTCCTTCGCCGAGGCCAGGTTGATCAGCGAGACCAGCTTCTCCGGCTTGTCGGTGAAGGCGAGGCCGGGGGCGGAGACGATCTTCAGCGCGCCGCGCGGATCCTTCATGAAGGCGTTCAGGAACTGGTTGATCAGCTCCTGCCCGATCGGCATCGACAGCAGGCCGCGCGCCACCTGCTTGCCGTCGCGCTTCAGCGTCAGCGCCTCGGTGGCGTCGTCATAGTCGATGCCCAGCAGCGCCAGCCGCTCATCGGTCATCCGCTGCAGGAACTGCCGCTTCGGCTGCCAGCTCGGCGCAGTCGGGTCGCATTGGCTGGCGCCATGGACGATGGCGAAGCGCCGGTCGTGCGGCAGCGTCTCGCCGGCGGCGAGATCGGTGGCGGCAAGCTTCTGCCCGGTCATGCCCTTGACGGGGTAGCGGTACAGTTCGGCGAGGCGGACGGCGGTCATGGCGGGTCTCGGGTTCCGGGAAAAAACCCTAGCGCGTTCTGGCCGGTGGAAACAATCAGCGCGCCGAGGATCGCCGCTATGCGCGATTGGGACCGGCCCGGCATCGGCCGGCCTGCGGCGGGTCTTCAGAGATGGTCCCGACAGCCCTTGTTGCCGCCGGGCCACACCCCTACATCAGTCCTGCATCCTCCCGGATCGCACGATTGTGGATCAAGGCGGGGTCGGGCTTCGAGCAAGACGACCGCGCCGGACAGTGGAGACAGAGTGATGGACCTTCAGAAGTTCACCGAGCGCAGCCAGGGATTCCTCCAGGCCGCTCAGACCGCGGCGTTGACCCGCGGCCACCAGCAGCTTTTGCCCGAGCACCTGCTGAAGGTGCTGCTGGACGACGAGGAGGGCCTGGCGGCCAACCTCATCCGCAGCGCCGGCGGCCAGCCCGAGGCCGCATCTCTGGCAGTGGAGCAGGCGCTGGCCAAGCAGCCCAAGGTCGAGGGCGGCGGCGGCCAGGTCTATATGAGCCGCGAGCTGGCGCGGGTGCTGGACCAGGCGCAGGAGCAGGCGAAGAAGGCGGGCGACCAGTATGTCGCGGCCGAGCGGCTGCTGCTGGCGCTGGCCATCGCCAAGGAGACCGAGGCCGGCCGTGCCCTGGCCAAGGCCGGGATCACGCCGCAGACGCTGAACCGCGCCGTCGACGCCATGCGCAAGGGCCGCACCGCCGACAGCCCCGGCGCCGAGGGCCAGTACGACGCCCTGAAGAAATACGCGCGCGACCTGACCGAGGCCGCGCGGTCGGGCAAGCTCGACCCGGTGATCGGCCGTGACGAGGAGATCCGCCGCACCATCCAGGTGCTGTCGCGCCGGACCAAGAACAACCCGGTGCTGATCGGCGAGCCCGGCGTCGGCAAGACCGCGATCGTCGAGGGGCTGGCCCTGCGCATCGTCAATGGCGACGTGCCGGAGAGCCTGAAGAACAAGCGCCTGCTGGCGCTCGACCTCGGCGCGTTGGTCGCCGGCGCCAAGTTCCGCGGCGAGTTCGAGGAGCGGCTGAAGGCCGTGCTGCAGGAGGTGACCTCCGCGGCCGGCGAGATCGTGCTGTTCATCGACGAGATGCACCAGCTGGTCGGCGCCGGCAAGGCGGACGGCGCCATGGACGCCTCGAACATGCTGAAGCCGGCCCTGGCGCGCGGCGAGCTGCACTGCGTCGGCGCCACCACGCTCGACGAGTACCGCAAGCATGTCGAGAAGGACGCGGCGCTGGCCCGGCGGTTCCAGCCGGTCTTCGTCTCCGAGCCGACGGTCGAGGACACCATCTCGATCCTGCGCGGCCTGAAGGAGAAGTACGAGCTGCACCACGGCGTGCGCATCACCGACGGCGCCATCGTGGCTGCGGCGACCCTGTCGAACCGCTACATCACCGACCGGTTCCTGCCGGACAAGGCCATCGACCTGGTCGACGAGGCTGGCGCGCGGCTGCGCATGCAGGTCGACAGCAAGCCCGAGGAGATCGAGGCGCTGGACCGGCGCACCATGCAGCTGAAGATCGAGCGCGAGGCCCTGAAGAAGGAGACCGACACGGCCTCGAAGGACCGCCTCGCCAAGCTGGAGCAGGAATTGGCCGAGCTGGAGGAGCAGTCTTCCAGCCTGACCGCGGCCTGGACCGCGGAGAAGGAGAAGCTGTCCGCGGCGACCAAGGTCAAGGAGCAACTGGACCAGGCCCGCGGTGAGCTGGAGCAGGCGCAGCGCGGCGGCAACTGGGCCCGCGCCGGCGAGCTGACCTATGGCGTGATCCCGGAGCTCGAGAAGAAGCTCAAGGAGGCCGAGGCCGCCCAGGCCTCGCACATGGTGCGCGAGGAGGTGCAGGCCGACGACATCGCCGCGGTGGTCAGCCGCTGGACCGGCGTGCCGGTCGACCGGATGCTGGAGGGCGAGCGCGAGAAGCTGCTCCACATGGAGGAGAAGCTGAAGACCCGCGTGGTCGGCCAGGACGAAGCGCTGACCGCGGTGGCCAATGCGGTGCGGCGCGCCCGCGCCGGGCTGCAGGACCCGAACCGGCCGATCGGCAGCTTCCTGTTCCTGGGCCCGACCGGCGTCGGCAAGACCGAGCTGACCAAGGCGCTGGCCGAGTACCTGTTCGACGACGACACGGCGATGGTCCGCATCGACATGTCGGAATACATGGAGAAGCACGCGGTCAGCCGGCTGATCGGCGCCCCTCCGGGCTATGTCGGCTATGACGAGGGCGGGGCGCTGACCGAGGCGGTGCGGCGCCGGCCCTACCAGGTGATCCTGTTCGACGAGGTCGAGAAGGCCCATCCGGACGTCTTCAACGTGCTGCTGCAGGTGCTGGATGACGGCCGCCTGACCGACGGGCAGGGGCGGACGGTCGACTTCCGCAACACGCTGATCGTCATGACCTCCAACCTCGGCTCCGAGCATCTCGCCGTGGCCTCGATCGAGCAGGGCGACAGTGAGGGCGAGATCGACTTCGTCAGCCGCGAGAAGGTGCTGATGGCGGTGCGCCAGCACTTCCGGCCGGAGTTCCTGAACCGGCTCGACGAGATGATCGTGTTCCGCCGCCTGACCCGGGCGAACATGACCGGAATCGTCGAGATCCAGCTGGGCCGCCTGCGCCAGCTGCTGGCCGACCGCAAGGTGACGCTGGAGCTGGACGACAAGGCCAAGGGCTGGCTGGCCGACCAGGGCTACGACCCGATCTATGGGGCGCGGCCGCTAAAGCGGGTGATCCAGCGCGAGCTGCAGAACCCGTTGGCGACGGCGATCCTGGAGGGCCGGGTGGCCGACGACAGCACGGTCAAGGTCACCGCCGGCGAGGACGGGCTGGTGCTCGAGCCCCAGCCGCTCGCCGCGGCGGCCTGATCGGACGGATGGGAAGGGGCGCTTCGGCGCCCCTTTTCCTACACGGTGATCTCGAAGACGAAGTCGAGGAAGGCGCGCACCCGCGCCGGGGGCAGGCCGCGCGAGCGGTGATAGGCGTAGACCGGGAAGCGCTCGTCCGACCAGTCGGGCAGCAGCCGGACCAGCCGGCCGGACGCCAGCAGGTCGCGCACGCTGAACTCCAGCGGCTGGCCGATGCCCTGGCCGCCCAGCAGGGCGCCGATCAGGCTGCCGGAATCGTTCACCGTCAGCCGGCCCTTGACCGGGACCGACAGCACCTCGGCCTTGCGCCGGAACTCCCACGCATAGGGCCGGCCGGTGGTGGCCTCCTTCACCAGCACGCATTCATGGCCGTTCCGCACGAGATCTTCCGGGTGCTGCGGCCGGCCGCGCCGGGCCACGTAGTCGGGGGCGGCGCAGGTCAGCACCCGGGTCTCCAGCAGCAGCTTGCTGTTCAGGCCTGACGGTTCCGGCTCGCCGAAGCGCAGCGCGATGTCGAAGCCCTCGGCCACCAGGTCGCCGATGCGGTCGCGCACCACCAGCTCCAGCTCGATTTCCGGATGCCGCGCCATGAAGCCGGCCAGGCGCGGGGCCAGGACGGAGTGGCCGAAGGCGGCATCGGCGTTGACCCGCAGCCGGCCGCGCACCGCGGTGGCGCCACCCGACGCCTCGGCCGCCCGCTCCTCGATGCCGGTCAGATGCGGCATCACCCCGTCATAGAAGCGGCGGCCCTCCTCGGTCAGGGTGATCGCCCGCGGCGTGCGGTCGAACAGGCGCACGCCCAGCCGCGCCTCCAGCCGGGCGACGGCGCGGCTGACGCCGGACTGGGTCAGGCCGAGGCTGTCCGCCGCCCGCACGAAGCTGCCGGCCTCGACCACGGCGGCCAGGGCGCTGATGCCGCTCAGCAGGCGGCCGTCGAAGGCCATGAGCACGACTCCAAGTCATCGAAATGATGTCGACTATGCGCTCGTGTCGTGGCGGGTCAAGCCATAGGGTTCCCGGCAGCGGCGATCGGCGCCGCAACGGATGGAGATCCCCATGGAAGGCAAAGTCATCGCGATCACCGGCGCATCGAGTGGCATCGGCGAGGCCGTAGCGCGCCATTTCGCCAAGGCCGGCGCTGCCGTGATGCTCGGCGCCCGCCGCCTGCACCGGCTGGAGGTCGTGGCCGACGAGATCCGCCGCGACGGCGGCCGGGTGGCGCTGCAGCGCCTGGACGTCACCCGCTGCGAGGATGTCGAGGCCTTCGTCCAGGAAGCTGTGGCGCAGTTCGGCCGGCTGGACGTGATCGTCAACAACGCCGGGGTGATGCCGCTGTCCCCGGTCGCCGACCTCAAGGTCGAGGAATGGGACCGGATGGTCGACGTCAACCTCAAGGGCGTGCTGTACGGCGTCGCCGCGGCGCTGCCGGTGTTCCGGACCCAGGGCTCCGGCCACATCGTCAATGTCACCTCGGTGGCAGACCGGCGCATCGTGCCGACCGCCGCGGTCTATTCGGCGACGAAATTCGCCGTGCGCGCCTTCTCCGAGGGGCTGCGGCAGGAGATCGGCGGCGGCATCCGGGTCACGGTGGTGGCGCCGGGCGCGACGGAATCGGAGCTGGCCAACGGCATCTCCGACCCGGAGCTGCGGCG
>JAEKLZ010000309.1 GCA_019508225.1 Inquilinus limosus
AGGGTCAGGGCCGGGCGCAGCAGGGCCGCGGCCGGGGCATCGCCCGCCACCGCGCGGCGGGGCAGCAGGCCGCGCGCCTCCCGTGCCGGGTCGGCGACGCCGTCGCGGGCCAGCGCCGCCTCGACCAGCGCCAGGGCGCTGTCGGCGGTCAGCCGCTCCAGCACCGACCGGGCGAAGGCCTCGGCATCGGCCGGCGGGGTCCAGCCGGGCTCGGCCGGGCGGCGGGTCCATAGCGCGGCGCCCAGCAGCGCCGCCTCGCGCGACCAGCCGTCATGCAGCCCCAGCACATGGGCGGCGTCGGTCGGGGTGAAGCCGGACAGGATCACCAGCCCGCGCGCCACCAGCCGCTCCAGCGGCCGGTCCAGCAGATGGCTGGTCAGCACGGTTTCCAACGGCTGCGGTCCGTCGGCCAGCGCCTGCCAGATCCGCTGCTCCTGGGCCGACAGTGTGTCAGCCTCGGTGTCCAGCGCGCGCAGGCGCAGGGCGAAGCGGCCGTCCAGGCTGATGCCCTCGGGCCGCTCGGCCTGGCGGCGCAGCACCGGCAGCATCTCCGGGTGCTGGTGCGCCAGCAGGCTCAAGGGCACCGACCGGCGCGGCCCGACGGCGAGGCCGAAGCTGGGTTCGACCCGAACCTCGCTGTCGCCGCCCAGGCCGAAGGTGCGGATCTCCACCGCCTCGACCATGGTGCGCCAGCCGCCGACCTGGGCGCCCTCGCGGTTCAAGAGCGGGCGGCCGTCCTTCAGGATGGCGATATCGGTGGTGGTGCCGCCGATGTCCGAGACGAAGCAGTCGTCGCGGCCGGTCAGCCAGCGGGCGCCGACGACGCTGGCGGCGGGGCCGGACAGCACGGTCTCGACCGGGCGGGCGAGGGCGAAGCGGTCGGCGATCAGCGACCCGTCGCCCTTCACCACCATCAGCGGCGCCGTGATGCCGCGGGCGTCCAGCCGGCCGCGCACCGCCCGGATCAGCGAGGCGGTCAGCGGGATCAGCCGGGCGTTGAGCAGGGCGGTCAGCGCCCGCCGCGGCGCGTCGAGGCCGGAGGTCAGCTCATGGCCGCAGGTCACCGGCTTGCCGGTCAGGTCGCGCACCAGGTCGCGCACCGCCTGCTCATGCGCCGGGTTGCGCACGGCGAAATAGCCGGCCACGGCGAAGGCGGTGACGGCCGGGGCGTGGCGCAGGATCGCGGCGCGGACCGCCTCGAGGTCCAGCGGCGCCTGCTCCTCGCCGGTCGGCCGGTGCCCGCCGGACACGGCCACCACCGGGTCGGCGCCGATCGCCTCGCGCAGCCCGGCGCGGTCCAGCGCCGCCTCGGGGTAGCCGATCAGGATCAGGCAGGCCGGGTTGCCCTGGCCCTCGACCACGGCGTTGGTGGCCAGGGTGGTGGACAGGCCGACGAAGCCGATCTCGGCGGGGTGCTGCTCCAGCACCGCGTCGATCGCGGCGCCGATGCCCAGCGCCAGGTCGTGCTTGGTGGTCAGCCGCTTGGCGGCGGCGACGACGCCGCGGTCCGGGTCGAACAGGACCGCGTCCGTGAAGGTGCCGCCGGTATCGATGCCGAGGGAGAGGGACAAGATGAACCGTGCCGGAAATTCATCCGTCGATTAGGGCAGGACGATGGGTCTCGGCAAGAGGGAAGGGGCAGGCCTGTCATGCGGCCGCCGCCGCGCTTGGCCGCGTTGACCGGGGCCGGGCGGCCGGCGAAGCGCGTCATCAAGGCGCGGTCGGAGAGTGCCGCGTAGCCGGCCTCAGGCCGGCTCCACCGACGCCAGGATCTCCGCATCCTCGAGGTCGCCGTCGAAATCGACCATGTCGTAGCCGTCGTCGTCCCTCCAGCCTTCGGCCTCGAATGCCTCGTCCGGCATCACGGTCAGCATCGCCAGAGTCTGGCCGGCCACGGCGATCCGGTCGAACTCGTCGCCCCAGGGCGGGTCGCAGCTGATGGTCAGGCATTCGATCACCTGCTGCAGCACCCAGCGCTCCTGCGCCGGCGGCAGGTCGCGGTCGGACCAGCTCTCGCGCACGTTGCGCAGCCCGACCAGGATGTCGGAGGCGTTCTGCCGCAGGGTGAGGATCTCGTCCTGGCGGCTGACCCAGGCGGTCGGGAGGGCGGTCGCGGGCGCCGTCGCCGGCAGGGCCCGATCGTCTGCGATCTCAATGACGGACATGTCACGATCCTCCAAGCCGATGCGTTTCAAATGAGCATGACTATATACCTACAAACTACGGCATTTTATCTAATTTGCAAGTGATCCATTTGGGGTGGGTCGCGAATTCATGGATGGAAAGGGCGGCGACTCAGCCGCCCTTCACCGCGCCCGAGGTCAGGCCGGCCACGATCTGCTTCTGGGCGACGATGGTCAGCACCAGCACCGGCAGCACCACCACCAGCGCCGCGGCCGAGAGCGGTCCCCAGCTGACCTGCTCGAAGGTCAGGGAGTTGTAGACCGCGACCGGCAGGGTGCGGGTGGTGCGCCCGGCCAGGACGATGCCGAACACGAAGTTGTTCCAGGAGAAGATGAAGGACAGCAGCAGCGCCACGGTCAGGCCCGGCCGGGTCAGCGGCAGCACGACGTGGCGGAACACCTGCCAGCGATTGGCGCCGTCGATCCGCCCGGCCTCCTCCAGCTCGATCGGCAGGGCCTCGAAATAGGAGATCAGGACCCAGATCACGATCGGCAGGGTGATCACCAGATGGGTGATGATCTGCGGCCACAGCGTGCCCATCAGCCCGAGCCAGCGGAACATCAGGAACAGCGGGATCAGGTAGCTGAGGCCCGGCGTCATCCGCGCGATCATGACGACGACGGACAGCTTGGTCGCCTTGGCCCGGGCGATGCCGTAGGCGGCCGGGGCGCCGATCACCAGGCCGATCAGCGTGGCGCTGCCGGTGACGATCAGGCTGTTGATGAAGTAGCGGCCGAAGGAGTTCTCGGCGAAGACCTGGGCGTAGTTGCTCCAGGCCAGGGTGGTCGGGATCAGCACCGGCGGATAGCTGATGTTGTCGACCTCCGGCTTCAGCGACAGCGACAGCATCCACAGGAAGAACAGCAACGCCGGCGACACGATCACCAGCACGGTGAAATACAGGGCCGCGCGGCGCAGGAGTTTCGAGAGGGGGCGGGACATGATCTGGGGCCTCCTCAATTCGCCGCCAGCTTGGCGCGCTGGCGCAGCCACAGCAGGGTCAGCGACATCGCCACGACGATGCCGAAGAACACCACCGCGATCGCCGAGCCGTAGCCGATGTCGTAGAAGCTGAAGGCCTGGGTGTAGAGGTAGATGTTGATCGTCTCCGACGCCGTGCCCGGGCCGCCCTGGGTGATGGCGTAGATGATGTTCGATCTGGGCGCTCTCATAGGGCTCGGTCGGCAGGGCGGACAGGCCGCCGAGCACGATCAGCATCACCAGCGGCGTCCACTGCCAGGTCTCGACCAGCACCAGCGACGGGATCACCGTGGCCTGGTCGAACACCCAGAGCGAAGGCGGCAGCCCGACCAGGCTGAGCAGGTAGTTCAGCACGCCGAGCTGCGGGTGGAACATCATGGTCCAGACCAGGGCGATGGCGACCGGGGTCGCCATCATCGGCATGATGATGATGCCGCGGGCCAGGCCGCGCAGCGGAAAGCGCTCGTTGAACACCAGCGCCGCCGCCAGCCCGAGGACCAGCGGCAGCAGCACCGAGAGGACGGTGTAGAGCAGGGTGTGCCACACCGCCTCGCCGAAGCGGGCGTCGGTGAACAGCCGGGCGTAGTTGTCGAGGCCGATGAAGCCGCCGGCGCCGGTGGCCTGCCAGTCATGCAGGCTGACCCAGCCGGTGAAGGCCCAGGGGAAGACGATCACCGCCCCCACCACCAGCACCGCCGGCAGGATGAAGGGCAGGTAGGTGCGCAGGGTCGGCGCGACGGCGTTCGGCCGCCGCGCCCGCACCCGCCGCCTCGTCCCGGCGTCCGCGGCTTCGATCACCTCAGGCCTCGCTCTTGTCCAGGATCGGCTTGAACTGCTCGGTCGCCTTGGCCAGCTCGGCCGCCGGGTCGGCCCCGCCGGCGATGTTGGTCAGGGCGATGCCGAAGATGTCGCGGAACTCGGTGACCGGCACGATCACCGGCAGGCCGAGCTTGCTGACCTTGGACGAGCCGACGACGGCGTCGATCCAGTCGGCCGGCAGGGTCACGCCCTTGCGCACCTCGGCGTCGTCCAGGATCGAGGTGCGGAACGGCACGCCCGAGCCGCTCTGCAGCAGGTCGGCCTGCACCGTGCGCGACACCGCCCATTGGCAGAACAGGAAGGCGGCCTCCTTGTTCTCGCTGGCCGCGGCCACGCCGATGCCGTCGCCGAAGGTGGCGGAGGCCTGGTCCTTCGGGCCCTTCGGCATGACGCCGTAGCCGACCTTGCCGACCACGCGCGACAGCTTCGGGTCCTCCAGCGGCTTGGCGAACCCGACGCCGTCCAGCCACATGCCGACCTTGCCCTGCAGGAAGGCCGACTGGCACTCGTTCCAGTTGAAGCCGGCGACGCCGGGAGGGGCCGCCTTGGTCAGCAGGCGCTGGTACAGCTTCGCCGCCTCGACCGCGCCGTCGGAGGTGGTGGCCAGGCTGCGGTCCGCGGCGAGGGGGGCGACGCCGTTGCCGAGCATGAAGGAGGTCCAGACCGGGACGTTGGCGTTCTTCATGCCGCGGGCGACGAAGCCGAAGGTGCCGGCGGCCGGGTCGGTCAGCGCCTCGGCGGCGGACACCAGCTCCTCGAAGCCGGTCGGGTATTTCAGCCCCTTGGCCGCGAACAGCTCCTTGTTCCAGTAGATGATCCAGTAGTCGACGCTGAGCGGCAGGCTGCCGACCGCGCCGTTATCGGCGGTGGCATAGGCCAGGCCGGCGCTGGAGAAGTCGGAGAGGCTGAGGTTCGGGTCGGCGAGGGCGGGATCGGCCAGGAACGGCCGCAGGTCGGCCAGCCAGCCGCCCTTCTCGAACATCCGCTTCTGCACATGGTAGCTGAGATGGATGACGTCGAAGCTGGGCGCGCCGCTGTTGAACTCGATCACCGCCTTCTGCCGCTGCTGCTGCTCCGGCGTCTGCTCCAGCCCGACATCGATGCCGGTCAGGTCGGTGAATTCCTTCAGGTTCCTGGCGATGGTCTCGCTGCGCGGGCTCTTGACCAGGTTCACCTCGATATGGGTGCCGGCGTATTTCTTCCAGTCCGGCGCGGCCCAGGCCATGCGGGGCAGGGCGCTGGCCGCGGCTGCGGCGGCGGTACCGGCCAGCAGCGACCGGCGGCTCAGGTTCAGTATGGATGCCATGGTGTCCTCCCTATGCTTGGTTGAGCCGGGCTTGGGCCCGGCCGCTTCGGTTACTACAGCCCGAGGGCGCGGTTGCGGGCGTTGGCGATATGCGCCGTCATCGCCTCGGCGGCGCGGACCGGGTCCCGGGTGGCGATCGCGTCGATGATGCCGAGATGCTCCTGCATCACCGGCACGACCAGCCCGGCGATGCCGGTCAGCTCGCGCCGGATCAGGCGGATCTTGATCGAGTTGACGCGGTAGGTCTTGGAGATGATCTCGTTGCCCAGCGCATCGATGATGATGTCGTGCAGGCCCCAGTCGGTGGCCTGGGCGTCGTCGATCACCTGCTGGGTGGGGCCTTCGCGCTCGACCCGGGCGATGATTTCCTCGTGCTGCGCCCGCAGCGCCGCCAGGCCGGCATCGGTGACCGAGCGGGCGAAGGCGGCGGTCGCCTCCTTCTCCAGGAACAGGCGGAACTGGTAGGCGTCGCGGATCATGGTCAGGTCGATGTGCATGATCTGCATGCCGCGCTGCGGCACGGTCTTGATCAGCCCCTCGGCCTCCAGCCGCGGCACCAGCTCGCGGATCGCGCCGAGCGGCATCTGGGTCAGCGCCACCAGCTCGCGCTGGGAGATGAACTGCCCGGCGTGCAGGTTGTTGGCCAGCAGATGCTGGGTGAAGCTGTCATAGGCCTTCTCGCGCAGCTTCAGCGGCTCGACCCGGTCGTCGCTCATCCGGCCTCCGCCAT
>JAEKLZ010000310.1 GCA_019508225.1 Inquilinus limosus
CGTGCACCGGCTGGCGGCGATCCGCGGCATGGTGCCGTCGGCCTTCGACCGGCCACCGGGCTGCCCGTTCCATCCGCGCTGCGACCAGGCGGTGGCCGGGCTGTGCGACCGGCACGACCCGCCGGAGACGGCGCTGGGCCCCGGCCGCGGCGCGCGCTGCGTGCTGCTGGAGGAGGCCCCCCGATCCGAGGTTCAGACGCGGAGCGTCCAGCATGCCTGACCTCGCCCCCGAGAACCTGGTCGAGCTGCGCGACCTGCACATGGCGTTCGCACCGCGCAAGCGGCTGTTCCGCTCCGGCCTGGCCAATCCGGTCCGTGCCGTCGACGGCGTGTCCTTCGACATCCGCCGCGGCGAGACGCTGGGGCTGGTGGGCGAATCCGGCTGCGGCAAGTCGACCGTCACCCGCTGCATCCTCGGCGCCTACCGGCCGACCGGCGGCACCATCGCCTATCGCGACCCGCAGGGGCGGGTGGTCGACCTGGCGGCGCTGACCGAGGCGCAGCGGCGGCCCTACTGCACCGATCTGCGCTTCGTGTTCCAGGACCCGCAGGCGTCGCTGGACCCGCGCATGACCGTGGTCGACCTGGTCGGCGAGGTGCTGCGCGTCAACCGGCTGGCGCCCGGCCGCGAGATTCCCGGCATCGTCGCCGGGCTGATGGAGCGGGTCGGCCTGCGCCCCGAATACGCCCATCGCTACCCGCATGCCTTCTCGGGCGGCGAGCGCCAGCGCATCGGCATCGCCCGGGCCCTGGCCACAAGGCCGCGGCTGGTGATCCTGGACGAGGCGGTGTCGGCGCTTGATGTCAGCGTCCGGGCCCAGACCCTGAACTTGCTGAAGGACCTGCAGGAGGAGTTCGGGCTGACCTATCTGTTCGTCAGCCACGACCTCAGCGTCATCCAGTACATCTGCGACCGCGTGGTGGTGATGTATGTCGGCCAGATCGTCGAGAGCGCGCCGATCGATGAGCTCTACGCCCGGCCACGCCACCCCTACACCGAGGCGCTGCTGTCGGCCCTGCCGGTGCCGGACCCGCGGCGCCAGCGGCAGCGCCGGCGCATCCAGCTGAAGGGCGAGGTGGCGGACCCCGCCAACCGTCCCTCCGGCTGCGCCTTCCATCCGCGCTGCCGCTTCGCCACCGAGCTGTGCCGGACCACGGCGCCGCCGCTCAAGTATTTCGGCGGCCATGCGGCCGCCTGCCACTACGCCGAGGAGCTCGATCTCCGCGGCGTCCTCTCCGACCCGAACCCGCAGATTGCCCATGCCTGACATCATCCGCCGCCACGACAACGGCAACCGGCCGATCCTGCACCACGACGCCCGCATGGCCAGCGTGCATTTCAACCTGGTCAGGCTGGCGCCGGGCGAGAGCTTCGAGACCCGGCTGCCGGAGCATGAGGCGATCCTCGCCGTGCTGTCCGGCACGGTCGACATCACGGTCGATGGCGAGGCCTTCGCCGCGGTCGGCCGGCGCGCCGACATCTGGTCCGGCCCGGCGGATTCGGTCTACGCGCCGGTCGACAGCGCCATCCGCATCACCGCCGGCGCCAACCCGGCCGAGGTCGCGATCGGCGGCGGGCTGAGCACCGAGCGCCACCCCGCCTTCCGCATCTACGCCGATGACGGCAGCTGGAACGGCTATCCGCCGCACAAGCACGACACCGACGTGGCCGGCCAGGGCGGCATGCAGGAGACGGCTCACGACGAGCTGTACCATTTCCGCTACGACCCGCCCTCCGGCTTCGGCGCCCAGCTGATCTACGAGGACAGCGGCGAGCCCGAGGCCTGGCTGACCCGCGACGGCGACACCTTCACGGTCGACCGCGGCTACCACCCGACCGTCACCTCGCCCGGCCACCGCGCCTACATCTTCACGGTGATGGCGGGGAAGACGGAGCGCGGCCTGGTGCAGTATTTCGATCCCGCGCACGCTCATCTGATGGACCGGATCCCCGGCATCCAGGCGATGCGGGAGAAGTTCCGATGACCTTGTTCGACCTCACCGGCAAGCGCGCTTTGGTCACCGGCTCCTCGCGCGGCCTCGGCTTCTCGGTCGCCGCCGCGCTCGGCCGCCACGGCGCCACGGTGATCCTGAACGGCCGCGACGACGGGCCCTTGAACCAGGCGGTCGTCAAGCTGCGCGACGAGGGCATCGACGCCCATCCGGCCCGCTTCGACCTGACCGACCCGGACGCGGCTGCCGCCGCCATCGGCCAGGCGGTGCAGACGGTCGGGGCGATCGACATCCTGGTCAACAATGCCGGCGTGCAGCTGCGCAAGCCGTTCCTGGATTTCGCGCTCGAGGACTGGCGGATGATCCTGGACGTGCACCTGATCGGCAGCGTCGTCGCCGCCAAGGCGGTGCTGCCCGGGATGGTCGAGCGCCAGGCCGGCAAGATCATCAACATCTGCTCGCTGATGAGCGAGCTGGGCCGCCCGACCATCGCCCCCTACGCCTCGGCCAAGGGCGCCCTTCGGATGCTGACCCGCAACCTCGCGGTCGAGTTCGCGCGGCACAACATCCAGGTCAACGGCATCGGCCCCGGTTATTTCGCCACCGAGCTGAACCGCGCGCTGATGGACGACCCGGAGTTCGACACCTTCGTCTAGCGCCGCACGCCGGCGGCGCACTGGGGCCATCCGGACGAGCTTGGCGGCGCCGCCGTGTTCCTGGCCTCCGGCGCCTCCGACTTCGTCAACGGCGAGATCATCTATGTCGATGGCGGCCTGCTCGCCTCCGTCTGACCCCGGGCCTTGGCAAGGGGCGGGCGGCTGATTTTGCGTTGCCTCTCGCGCCTGGCGGGAGAGGCAACGCGACTGCGCCTGTGTGACTCAGCCGCTCGCGAGAGCGGAGACCAAGGAGACGCTTGTGACCGCCACCCCGATCCGGGTCGACCTGAACGGCCCCGCCCGCCCGTGGAAGCGCTTCTGGCGCAGCACCGGCTTCTCGCCGGCGGAGCTGCTGCTGGAGCCGGAGATGCAGCAGGCGCTGGCCCATCTCGGCGCCGTGCCCAACCGCGGCATCGAGTACCTCCGGGTCCACTACATGCTCGACCTGGTGAAGGCGGACCGGCTGGGCGCCTATGACTGGACGCTGCTGGACCAGGCGCTGGACGCCATCATCGGCCACCGGCTGCGGCCATTCTTCGAGCTGATGGGCAACCCCGGCAAGCTGTTCACCGACCTCAATCAGGACGCGCAGGTGCGGCACTGGCGCGACCTGGTCGAGGCCCTGGCCCGGCGCTGCGTCGAGCGCTACGGCGCCGAGGAGGTGCGGAGCTGGTACTTCGAGACCTGGAACGAGCCGGACATCTGGTGGAAGCTGGGCGGCGAGACCGGCTTCAACAACTACTACGACGCCTGCTCGGAAGGGCTGAAGGCGGTCGACCCGGCGCTGCGCCTGGGCGGGCCGGGCGTGGCGCGGCGGGTGCCGGCGATCTTCCGCAGCTTCCTGGCCCATTGCGACACCGGCACGAACTGGTTCACCGGCGAGACCGGGGTGCGGCTCGACTTCATCTCGGTGCATGAGAAGGGGGCGGTGAAGCATCCGGAGGACCTGACCCCGGACACCGTCGGCATCTGCCGGCACGAGATGGAGGCGGTGAACTACATCCGCGAGCACCATCCGCGCTTCGCCGGCCTGCCCTTCATCAACGATGAATGCGACCCGCAGATCGGCTGGGAACACTATCATACCTGGCACGCCATGCCGTATTTCGCCGGGCTGATCGCCAAGGTGATCGACCAGCACCAGCGCCTGCTGGTCGAGGCCGAGGGCGTCGACTACGACATCCTCAGCAACGACAACGGCTTCCTCGGCCGCTGGGGCCAGCGCACGCATCTGGCCTATTTCGGTGCCCGCCAGTTCGACGCGGCGCAGCGCGACTGGGTCACCGATCTCGCGGCCCTTGCCGACCGGCGCGCCAACCCGGAGCCCTTCGACACCGTCAAGAAGCCCGGGCTGACGGTGATGGAACTGCTGGCCCTGCTCGGCGACCGCCGGGTCGACGCGCCGGGCGCGCTGGACCCCGACCGCACCGGCCTCGGCGTGATGGCGACGCCGACGGCCGACGGCGCCGCGGTGCTGCTGTACAACAGCGTCGACCGGATCTGGCGGTCGGGCACCAGCCCGGTGACGCTGGAGGTCGCGGGCCTCGCCCCCGGCCGCTACGCGATGGGCCTGTTCGAGATCGCCCAGGACAAGGGCGACCCGTTCTCGGTCTGGGAGGACCAGGCCCGGACGCTGCCGCATCCGGAGCAACTGGCGGCGCTGGGCACGCCGAATGCGGGGCAGCTGGCCGCGATGCGCCGGGCGCAGGAGCCGGCGCTGACATTGCGCGAGGTCGAGGTCGGCGCCGACGGCCAGCTGATGCTGGACCATGAGCTGCTGCTGCCCTCGGTGGTGCTGGTCGTGCTGGCGCGGGACGGCGCTGCGCCGGTGGGCGAGCCGGCCACGAACCTGCGGGTGCGGCGCGACCGCGGCCTGAACGGGCCCAACCATCTGCTGTTCTGGGACCCGCCGGCCGGGGAGGGCGTGCGCCTGTTCGACGTGCTGTGGAGCGCGGACGCGGCGGGGCCGTTCGCGGCGGTCAACCCGGTGCGGCTGCTGTCGAGCATGTATCTCCACGCCGCCGAGCGGGGCTTCTACCGCATCCGCACCAC
>JAEKLZ010000289.1 GCA_019508225.1 Inquilinus limosus
TCGAATCGCCGAGCCGCACCACCACCTTGTCGAGCGGCACGCCCATCATCTCCGCCGCGGTCTGGGCGATGATGGTGTAGCTGCCGGTGCCGATGTCGGTCATGTCGGTCTCGACCGTCACGTCGCCACGGGCGTCGAGCCGGACGCGGGCGCCGGATTTCACCAGCATGTTGTTGCGGAAGGCGGCGGCGACCCCCACGCCGACCAGCCAGCGTCCGTCCCGTGTCTGGCCAGGCTTCGGGTTGCGCTTGCTCCAGCCGAAGCGGCCGGCGCCGGTGCGCAGGCATTCGGCCAGATGGCGCTGCGAGAACGGCCGCTCGGGCTTTTCCGGATCGACCTGGGTGTCGTTGAGGATGCGGAACTCGACCGGGTCGAGGCCGAGCTTCTCCGCCATCTCGTCGATCGCGATCTCCAGCGCCATCATGCCCGGCGCCTCGCCCGGCGCGCGCATCGCATTGCCCTCGGGCAGGTCCAGCACGGCGAGCCGCATCGCCGTCATCCGGTTGGCGCCGGCATACAGCAGCCGGGTCTGGTTCACCGCCAGCTCTGGCCCGCCGCCAGGCAGGTCGCCGGACCAGCTTTCATGGCCGATCGCGGTGATCCTGCCGTCCCGGTCGGCGCCGATGCGGATGCGCTGGATGGTCGCCGGGCGATGCGTGGTGTTGTTGAACATCAGCGGCCGCGGCAGCGTCACCTTGACCGGCCGCCCTGCCGCGCGGGCACCGAGGGCCGCCAGCACCGCATCGGCCCGCACGAACAGCTTGCCGCCGAAGCCGCCGCCGATGAAGGGTGAGATCAGGCGGACCTTCTCCTTCGGGATGCCCAGAGTCTTCGCCACGTCGCCGACGCCCCAGTCGATCATCTGGTTCGAGGTCCAGACCGTCAGCCTGTCCCCGTCCCAGGCGGCGATCGAGGCATGCGGCTCCATCATCGCATGCCCCTGGTCGGGCGTGGTGTAGGTCTCATCGAGCTTGACCGGCGCCGCGGCGAAGGCGCCTTCGAAATCGCCGACCGCGGTGTCGGCCGGGCCGCCGATCTTGGGCTCCGGCTTGGTCGCGGACTCCCTTGCCGCGGCCAGATCGAAGACGCCGTCGGCCCGCGCATAGTCGACGCGGATCAGCTGCGCCGCGGCGCGGGCCTGCTCGAAGGTCTCGGCGACGACGACGGCGATCGCCTGGTGATAATGGTCGATCTCGGGGCCGCCGAGCAGCTTGGCGGTGTTGTAGTCGCCCTTGCCGAGCGGGCCTGAATTCTCCGCCGTGACGATGGCGAGCACGCCGGGCGCGGCCTTGGCCTCAGCCAGGTCGATCGCGGCGATCCGGCCCTTGCCGATGGCCGCGCCGACGACATGGCCATAGGCCGGGTTCGGCACGGCGTCGTGCCGCTCATAGGCATAGGGCGCGGTGCCCGTGGTCTTCAGCGGGCCGTCGATCCGGTCGGTCGGCCGGCCGACGACCTTCAGCCGATCGATCGGATTGGTGGTGGCGGGGGTATCGAACTTCATGGCTCAGGCCCTCGCTTCGGCCAGCACCGCGGCGAGCGTGCGCTCGGCCAGCGGCAGCTTGAATGCGTTCTCGGGAGTCGGCTTGGCGCCGGCGAGCAATTGCTCGGCGACGGCCTTGGCGCCGCGCGGCAGCTCCGCCTCGGCGGCCTCGACACGCCATGGCTTGTGCGCCACGCCGCCGAGGGCGACGCGGCCGGTGCCGTCGGGCTGCACGATCGCCCCGACCGAGACCAGCGCGAAGGCGTAGGACGCCCGGTCGCGCACCTTGTGATAGATCTGCCTGCCGCCGACCGGCTTGGGCAGCGTCGCCGCGGTGATCAGCTCGCCCGGTTCCAGCACCGTCTCGATATGCGGCGTGTCCCCGGGCAGGCGATGGAACTCGGCGATCGGAATGCGGCGGGTCGCGCCGTCGGCCTTCACCGTCTCCACCGTCACGTCGAGGGCGCGCATCGCCACCGCCATGTCGCTGGGATGGGTCGCGATGCAGGCATCGCTCGTGCCCACCACCCCGAGCTGCCGGCTGAAGCCGCCGATCGCGGCACAGCCGCTGCCGGGCTGGCGTTTGTTGCAGGGCTGGTTGGTGTCGTAGAAATACGGGCAGCGCGTGCGCTGCAGCAGGTTGCCCGCGGTCGTCGCCCGGTTGCGCAGCTGGCCCGAGGCGCCGGCGAGCAGGGCGCGGGACAGCAGGCCGTAGTCGCGCCGCACGCGCCGGTCGGCGGCGAGGTCGGTGTTGCGCACCAGCGCGCCGATGCGCAGCCCGCCCTCCGGCGTCGGTTCGATCCGGTCGAGGCCGAGGCCGTTGACGTCGACCAGATGTGCCGGCGTCTCGATCTCGAGCTTCATCAGGTCCAGCAGGTTGGTGCCGCCGGCGATGAACTTGGTGCCGCCGGTGCGGGACGCGGCCGCGGCGGCCTCGGCCGGCGAGCGCGCGCGCTCATAGGTGAAGGACCTCATGCCTGCCTCCCCGCGACCTCGGTGATCGCCTCGACGATGTTGGAATAGGCGCCGCAGCGGCAGATGTTGCCGCTCATCCGCTCGCGCAGCTCGGCTTCGGTCAGCTGCGGCTGCGCCTTGAGATCGGCGGTGACATGGCTCGGGATGCCGGCCTTGATCTCGTCCAGCACCGCCACCGACGAGCAGATCTGGCCGGGCGTGCAATAACCGCATTGATAGCCGTCATGCTTGACGAAGGCAGCCTGCATCGGGTGCAGGTCGTCCGGCCGGCCCAGCCCCTCGATCGTGGTGATGCTGTCGCCGTCATGCATGACCGCCAGGGTCAGGCAGGAATTGATCCTCCGGCCCTCGACAATCACGGTGCAGGCGCCGCACTGGCCGTGATCGCAGCCCTTCTTGGTGCCGGTGAGATGCAGATGTTCCCGCAGGGCATCGAGCAGCGTCGTCCGGGTATCGAGATCGAGGTCGCGGGCCTCGCCGTTCACGGTGAAGGTCAGCTTGGACATGACGGGCGCTCCGGCTGCAATGGCTTCGGCATTGGCGATCGACGGCGCTGCCGAGATCGCGACGGACGCGGCGGTCCCGATCATCAGGCCGCGCCGCGTCATTTCGAATTCGGTCCGGTTCTCCATAGTGGCGTCCCAATCTGCTTGATCGGTTGTGGGCGGCTTGGCGGCGCGGCCGCAGAGGTGGCCCGGAAGCCTGCTGCCCTTTCGACGTCCTGCTGGTCTTCCTGAGTGAACAGGACGACCGCGGATGCAGTGCCGGACGCTTGTGACCCGCCGTTGGAAGCGGGCACTTACGGACGCCTCGCCTGTTTCACGGGGCAACCGGAGAGATGACGGCGCGGTTCCACCGATGGCCTCCTCACGAGGAGCGGCGGGCGCACTTGGCAACCGGCTCGACCGGCTCGGGGTGGAAGGCGTCCGCCATGGCCTGAATTTGCAGCCGAGCGGAACGGAGTCGGCCGCTTCTCCATTCGCAGATTCAGCGATTCTGCTTCAGGAGGCCGATATGGGCCGCGGTATTCTTCTCTGGCTTCTCGGGGTGCCGATCCCGGTGATCATCCTCATCCTGCTGCTGTTCCGTTGAGGGAGGACGACATGGTCGGCACCTATTCCGAATATTCCGAAACGCGCACGGTCGTCCCGGCTGTGGCGGCGGCAGCCTCCGGCGTGTCCTGGGGCGCCGTCTTCGCCGGCGCGGCCGTCGCCGCCGCGGTGACGCTGGCGCTGATGGTCCTGGGGGCGGGCTTCGGCCTGACCATCGTCTCGCCCTGGCCCGGCTCGGGCGCCGGCGCCACCACCTTCGCCGTGACCACCGCGATCGGGCTGATCGTCATCCAATGGGTGGCCTCCGGCCTCGGCGGCTATGTCACCGGGCGGCTGCGGACGCGCTGGACCGGCCTGCACACCGACGAGGTCGCCTTCCGCGACACCGCCCATGGCTTTCTCGCCTGGTGCGTCTCCACCCTGGCTGTGGCCGCGCTGCTGGGATTCATGACCTACGGCGCGGCATCGACCGGCGTCCAGGCCACGGCGACGGTCGCGTCCGGGGCGGCACAGGGCGCGACGGCGGCGGCCCCGGCGGCGGCGCCGGCCGACCCGACCGGCTACGCCATCGACCTGCTGTTCCGGCCCGCGCCGAATGCCCAAGCCCCGGCGTCCGGCGGCAGCGACCCGCGGCAGGAGGTGGCGCGGATCCTGGCCAACGCCGCGGCGGCCGGCAGCCTGCCCGCGGCCGACAAGAGCTACCTCGCCCGGCTCGTGTCGCAGCGCACCGGCATCGCCCAGGCCGATGCGGAGAAGCGGGTCGACGAGATGACGGCGCAGGTCGACGCCACCATCGCCAAGGCACGCGAGGCGGCGGATGCCGCCCGCAAGGCCGGGCTGACGACCGCGTTCACCGCCTTCCTGGCGCTGCTGATCGGCGCCTTCATCGCCGCGGTCAGCGCATCGCTCGGCGGCCATCTGCGCGACGACCGCGTCTGAGCGGCTGAAGACGACGGTACGGACCGCCTCGGCTTCGGCCGGGGCGGTTCGGCAACCGGCACGCGATCAGTCCGCGTGCCGCGCCAGGAACATCGGCCCGACGCGGATGCCGGTGCGGCCCTCCTCGTCCCGGGCCGCCAGCTCCAGCGTCTCGCCCTCATACAGGATCCCGTGCATGCGCCAGCTGCCGTCCGGCAGCTGCTCGCAGTCATGGGTGCAGAAATACTCGATCAGGCATTTCAGGCGACCGTCGGCGTAGAACAGATGCGTCGGGTTGAAGTCCGGCCCGTAGAGTCCGAGATGCGGCGCCAGCTCGGCCGGCGCATCGGCGTGCACGGTGTTGCGCCGGGTCCAGTCCTGGCCCTTCCAGCCGAGCACGCCGTCCGCACTGAAGGTCAGGTCGAGATGCGGGTAATCCGCCTCTTCCCCATAGATCCGGCCGTCGATGGTGAAGCCGTCGCCGCCGCGCCATTTCAGCTCCAGCGGCACGCCCTCGCCCATCAGATACAGCCGGCCGTCCTTCTCGCGCAGCTCCACGCTCTCGCTGCCGTCCGCTGCCTGGTAGAGGCCCGGCATCGCCGCCAGGTGACTCTTGGTCAGCGGCGGGTGCTTCGCCGGCGGAGCCGGCGGCCGGCCCATCTTGCGCGAGGCCAGGGCCAGCCGCAGCGCCCGCCGCGACAGGCGGGTGCCGATCTGGTTGGTGAAGTCGAGGGTGCTGAAGATCAGCGCCGCCAGCCCGGCGTGGGGCAGCGCCACGAACTGGGTGGCATAGCCATAGACCGCGCCGCCATGGCCGATCGAGGTCCAGCCGTCGATGTCGGCGATGCCGAAGCCCAGGCCGTAGCCCTTGGCGTTGGCGGCCGGCGGCCGGCCCACCACCGTCCACATCTGCTTCAGCCCGGCAGGCGACACAATGGACTGCCCATCCGGGGCGAAGCCGCCGCGCAGCATGCAGGACGCGAACTTCGCCATGTCGGGCGCGGTGGCGACGATGGCGCCGGCCGGCGACCCGCCCAGGTCGAACACCGGCGCCGGGAAGTCACGGTCGACATCCCACATCCAGGCGGGAGCCAGCCGGTCGATCAGCCCGGGCGTCAGCGACGCGCTGCTCTCTTCCATGCCTAGCGGCTGGAAGATGTGGCGGGCGACGTAGTCGGCATAGGCCATGCCGCTGACCCGCTCCAGCACCGCACCGACCACGGCGATGGCGGCGTTGGAGTAGTGCGCGATCCCGGCGCTGGGGTCCTCCTTCAGCACCGAATTCTTCAGCCCCTCGACCGTCACCGCCAGGCCCGGCCGCCGGTCGTCCAGGTAGTGGCCGTCCTTCGGCTCGCGCACCAGGCCGGAGGTGTGGCTCATCAACTTGCGCAGCGACACCTGGGCGCCGTAGGGGCCGCTTTCGCGCCCGGCGAACGGGTTCACCGGGCGGAAATCGGGGATGGTGGCGGACACGTCGGCATCGATGTCGACCAGCCCCTTCTCGGCCAGCTGCATGATGCCGATTGCCGTGAACATCTTGGTCAGCGACCCGATCCGGAACAGCGAATGCCCGTCCAGCCGGTGGCCGAGATCCGGCCGCACCACATGGCCGGTGGCCAGCAGGCCGTCGCGATCGACGACCGCATAGGAGATCGACGGGAGCGCCTTGTCCGCGACCTCATGGGCGATGGCTTCCTCCAGGCCGGCGGCCAGGGCACGGGTGTCCATTCGGTGGTTCCTCTCAGGTCCGGAGGCGGGGGTCGAGGATGTCGCGCAGGGCGTCGCCCAGCAGGCTCCAGGACAGCACGAACAGGAAGATCGCGGCGCCGGGGAAGGCCAGCGTGTACCAGTAGCGGAACGGGCTGTCGCCGCGGCCGACGATCCAGTTGCGGGAGTAGCTGATCAGCTGGCCCCAATCGGCGTAGCCGGGCTCGACCCCGACGCCGAGGAAGCTGAGGGCGGAGGCGGTCAGCACCATCGACCCGGTCATCATCGTGGCCAGCACCAGCATGGGGAAGAAGGCGTTCGGCAGGATGTGCCGCAGCAGCAGCCGGGCGTCGCCGGTGCCGTAGGACCGCGCCGCCTTGACGTAGTCCAGCTCCTTCACCCGCAGGATCTCGCTGCGGATGACGCGGGCGTAGTTCATCCAGCCGAAGGCGGTCAGCGCGATGATCATCGGCCCGATGCCCTTGCCCAGGAGCGTGGTCAGCACCATCGCCGCGATCAGGAGAGGCATGGCCAGGAAGACGTCGACGACGCGCATCAGCACCTCGTCCACCATGCCGCCGTAGAAGGCCGACACGGCGCCCACCGCCCCGCCGATCAGGGTCGAGATCAGGACGACGCCGAGGCCGATCTTGAAGGCGGTGCGGGTGCCCCAGACCAGGCCGTAATAGATGTCGAACTGCCCCTCGGTGGTGCCCAGCAGGGCGCGGGCCGAGGGCGGCTGCGGCGTGGCGCGGAAGCCGTTGCGCGGGATCTCGTAGGGCGAGGTCTGGTACGGCTCCGGCGGCGCGATCACCGGCGCCAGCGCGGCGACGACGACGAAGCCGGCCAGGACCAGGATGCCCAGCAGCGACAGCGGGTTGCGCAGCAGATATCCGACGATCCTCATGCCAGCCTCACCCGCGGGTCGAACAGGGGGTACAGCAGGTCCACGATCAGGTTCAGGACCACCAGCACCAGCGCGAAATAGAGGGCGAAGCCCAGCACGGCCGGGAAATCCAGGTTCGCGGCCGCTTTCGCCGCGAACTGGCCGAGGCCGTGATAGTCGAAGATCGTCTCGGTGATGACGACGCCGCCCAGCATCGCCGCCACCTCCATCCCCGCCAGCGTGACCACCGGCAGCAGCGCGTTGCGCTGGGCGTGCCGGTTCTGCACCACCCGCTCGCTCATCCCCTTGGCGCGAGCGGTGCGGACATAGTCCTGGCGCAGCGCCTCCAGCATCGAGGTGCGCATGATCCGGGTCATCGACGCCAGGCTGACATAGCTGAGCGTCAGCACCGGCAGGATCACGTGGCGCAGCGAGTCGAGGAAGACCGGCACGTTGCCGTTCAAGAGCGCATCGACCGTGTTCAGCCCGGTCCAGTGCCGGAAGCTGTCGCCGGCGGTCTCGGTCAGCGCCCATTGGCTGAGCCGGCCCGGCGGGAACCAGCCGAGCGAGCCGTAGAACACCATCAGCATCAGCAGGCCGAAGACGAAGACCGGGAACGACCAGCCCAGCACGGTGAACAGGCGGATGCCATGGTCGACCGGCCGGTTCAGATGCGCGCCGGCCCGGCTGCCCAGCCAGATCGCGCCCAGGACGACGGGCACGAAGGCCAGCAGCACCAGCTCCAGCGTCGCCGGGAACAGCGAGACCAGCGCCTCGGCCACCGGCATCCGCGCCGTCTCCGACCAGCCGAGATTGCCCTGCAGGATGTTGCTGATCCAGCGGCCATACTGCAGGTAGAACGGGTCGTTCAGCCCGTATTTCTCAATCAGCGCCGCGACCTGGGCCGCGCCGCCCTTCAGCGCGTCCGGGCTGCCGACATAGGTGATCACGCGCTGGGTCGGCGTCAGCATCATCTGCATCACAAAGATCATCAACGTCAGCGCGAAAAAGACGATGGGAATGAAGGACAGACGTCGGATCGCATAGGCCAGCATGGGCAATCCCGGACAGTGGCGGGGAGGAGTCGAGCCGAGACCGGGATGAAAGGGGGCGCGGCCGGCCCTGCCGGCGCCCCCTGCCCCGGAACCTGGACTACTTCTCCTTCTTCGAGATGGGATAGAAGTCCCAGGCGCCGTACTCGATCATGTTGTGGACATAGCCGTCGACCCAGTCGCGGGTGACGATGTAGCCGAACTCCTCCCACAGGAACTGGGTGGTGGCGTATTCGTGGCTCATGTCCTGCAGCTTGGCGTAGAGCTTCTCGCGCTCCACCGGGTCGACCGTGGTCCAGGCCTGCTTCAGCAGCGGATCGAACTTGTCGCGCATCAGCTGGCGATAGCCCTCGCCGACCATCCCCCCGACCAGGCCGGTGCTGGACAGGTAGTAGGTCGCGGCACCCAGCGGCCCGCCCGGATCGGAATAGTCGGGGCCCCAGCCCATGATCGCCATCGGCGCGCTGGGCTCGGCCCCGCCATAGACCTTGTCGGCGAAGGTGGCGGCCTGCAGCTGCTGGACCTTCAGCCGGAACTTCGGGTTGATCCGGGCCAGGTTCTGCTGCAGCACCGACAGCGCCGATTGATAGGCGGTGTTGCCCTCGCTCATATAGGCGGTCAGCTCGAAGCCGTTCTCCCAGAGCTGGCCACCCCAGGCCTTCTTGAAATGCTCCGCCGCCTTCTCCGGGTCAAAGGTGTAGACCGGGCTGTCCGGCCGGTAGCCCATGATGCCGCGCACGGTGGGGCCGCGCAGCTGCACCGTCTTGCCCAGCAGCACGTCGTCCAGCAGCAGCTGGTAGTCCTGGGCGTAGTTGAAGCCCTGGCGCACATCGATGTCGCTGAAGAAGTCGGGCGGGATGCCCTTGCCGTCCAGCTTGCCGCTGCCGATCGCCGGGTTGTCCACCGCGCTGACCGGCCAGACGTAGAAGATCGACCGGCCGAACACCTTGGGCAGGCCCTCGGTCACCTTGATGCCGGGCTTTGACGCCAGATCCTCCAGGAACTCCACCGGGGCCTGTTCGACCACGTCGGCGTCGCCGGCCTCGAGCTGCAGCAGCCGCGTGGTCCATTCCGGCACCGAGCGCAGCACGACGCGCTCCAGCTGGGCGGGGCCCTGCCAGTAGCCGTTGAACCGCTTCATGGTGATCTTCTTCTGGGACCGGTCCCAGTCCTCGACCATGAACGGGCCGCTGCCGTTCTCGACCTCGAACAGCTTGTCCTCGCCCAATTCGGGCTTGTGGAACGCCTTCCAGGTGCCGGCGGCGCCGTCCCAGTCGCCCTGGTCGCGGGTCCATTCCTCATCGAGGATCGAGGTGGCGAAGGGCAGCGCCATGATGCCCAGCGTGGCCGGGAACGGCGCGTCCAGCACGATCGTCACGCGGTCGCCATCGACCTTGATCTTGTCCGACAGAGCATCGTGCACCTTGACCAGGCCGGCGGCATCGACCTCGGCGAAGGTCTTCACCCCGGCCAAGTCCATGGCCCAGGCCTCGATGTTCGCGTATTTGCCGGCGGTGATCATCTCGGTCACCGCATTGGCCATCCAGCTGTCGCCCTGCAGGATGGCACGCATCAGCGAATACTTGACGTCCTGGGCCGTCAGCTCGCCATAGCCGGGGACGATCGCCGCCTTCTCCTGGTCGGTCAGCTCATCGTAGAGCTTCCAGGCGATGGCGCCATCCGCGCCCTTGATCCCGACCTTGTGGGTGTGGACGCCCTTGCGGATCGGGAAGGTGTAGCTGATCGACCCGTTCTCGCCCGGCTTGATCAGCCCGTTCTCCAGCGACGGCACCTCGGTCGACAGGGCCGGCACGAATTCGGAGATCTCGCTGCCCTTGTAGTTCAACAGCCGCATATGGGTGTTGATCGAAACGAAGGTATTGGGAGTGTCGGCCATGTAGGCCGGGTCCAGCGTGCGGATGTCGCTGGTCCAGAGATAGACCAGGGTGCCGGGGTTCTTCAGCTCGGCCTGCGCCGCGCCGGACAGGGCCAGCAAGGCGATGCCAAGGCTGGGGCCGATCCAACTCTTCATCGAGAAGCCTCCTGTTTGACGAGCGTTCGCCCTTATGGAGCGCCTGGGAACGGCGATCTGTCCGGCAGTGTGTCTTACGCCTGACGATAAAACCATACCGAATACGCCCAATTTTCCGTCTTTCGGAAAACATTTAGCGTATTGGAATATAACTCCAGGTCATGCTCCTCAGGTCTCCGCGCGAACGAAATGCCGCTCGGACACCTGCTGCATCGGCAGGAGCACCGGCTCGAAATCGGGCGGCCGCACCGCACTCGGGATCTCGTCGGCCAGCAGCAGGCGGTTCTCCGGCCGCTCCCGCGGATTGGCGATGGGAACGGAGGACAAGAGCTTACGGGTGTAGCTGTGCCGCGGGTTGCCGAAGACCTCGCGGCGGGCGCCGATCTCGACGATCTGGCCGAGATACATCACCGCCACGCGATGGGCCATCCGCTCCACCACCGCCATGTCGTGCGAGATGAACAGAACGGAGATCCCGGTCTCCGCCTGCAAATCCATCAGCAGATTGATGACCTGGGCCTGGATAGTGACATCGAGCGACGCCACCGCCTCGTCCGCGATCACCAGCCTCGGCCGGGTGCTCAGCGCCCGGGCGATGCAGATGCGCTGGCGCTGGCCGCCGGAGAAGGCGTGCGGGTGGCGCCGCGCATGCTCGGGCGTCAGCCCGACCCGCTGCAGCAGCTCGGCCACGCGCGCCCGGACCTCGGCCCGCGACAGGCCGCCATGGACCAGCATCGGGTCGGCGATCGCCTGTCCCACGGTCATGCGCGGGTTCAGCGAGCTGAAGGGGTCCTGGAACACCATCTGCACCCGGCGGCGCAGCGCCTGGATCTCGCGCGCCGGCTGCCCCAGCGTCTCGCGGCCCTCGAACCGGATCGAGCCGGAGACCGGCCGGTCCAGCTGCAGGATGCTGCGGCCGATGGTGGATTTGCCGCAGCCGCTTTCCCCGACCAGGGCCAGCGTCTCGCCCGGGAAGATCTGGAACGACACGTTCTCGACCGCGTGGACCCGGCCCGTCACCTTGCCGAAGATGCCGGAGCGCAGGTCGAAGCGGGTGGTGAGATTCTCGACCTCCAGAAGCGGGGCGCGGGTCATGCCGGCATCGCCCCGACGGCAACACCATCCGGGGCCTCGACCAGGCCGGGGGCATCAACGATCTCGACCAGCGGGAAGCGCTCGGGCTCATCCTTGTCGGCCATGCTGCCGAGGCGCGGCACCGCGGCCAGCAGCGCGCGGGTATAGGCGTTCAGCGGCGTCTCGAACACCTCGTAGACCGTTCCGGTCTCCACGATCTCCCCCTTCAGCATCACGCAGATGCGGTCCGCCATCTCGGCCACCACGCCCATGTCGTGGGTGATGAACAGGACGGACATCCCGATCTCGCGCTGCAGCGCCCGCACCAGGTCCAGGATCTGGGCCTGGATGGTGACGTCCA
>JAEKLZ010000290.1 GCA_019508225.1 Inquilinus limosus
TCGTGGGCATGGGGTTCTTCTAGGCAAAGTTTTATGTCTGATAAATCGCACGGAAGCCGCTGTCACCCGCAATTCCGGCCGCGGGCATCTTTACACATCCCTGTCGTGGCGCCAGGGTGGCGGCCATCATGACGACCACGCCCTCGCGCCTCGACCGCGCCCTCGCCGCCCTTCCCCGCAGCTTTCCCGGACCGGGCGGCGCCGCCGCCGTGCTGCGGGACGGCGAGATCCTGGCCCGCCACGCCTGGGGCTGGGCCAATGCCGAACGGCGCATCCCGTTCACGCCGCAGTCGCTGTTCCGGATGTGCTCGGTCACCAAGCAGTTCACCTGCGGCCTGGTGCTGGACGCCTTCCCCGACCCGACGGTGCTGGACGGCGATGTCCGCGCCCGCCTGCCGCTGCTGGAGGGCGAGGCGCCGGGCGCGCTGCATCTGTGCCACAACCAGTCCGGCCTGCGCGACTATTGGGCGGTGGCGATGCTGCATGGCGCGCCGGCCGAGTCGCCCTTCGGCGACCGCGAGGCCGGGCGCGTGATCGCCGGCACCCGGACGCTGCACTTCGCGCCGGGCAGCCGCTACTCCTACGTCAACCAGAACTTCCGGCTGCTCTCCGACATCCTCGAGGCGCGCACCGGCCGCGGCTTCGCCGAGCTGCTGCGCAGCCGGATCTTCGATCGCGCCGGCATGGCCAGCGCCTTCCTGGCCGCCGATACCCGCGCCATGCCGGACGGCACCGAGGGCTATGAGGGCACGCAGACAGGCGGCTTCCGCGCCGCCGAAAACCGGGTGCTGTGGACCGGCGATGCCGGGCTCGGCGCCAGCCTGGACGACATGATCGCCTGGGAACGCCATATCGACTCCACCCGCGACGATCCGGAGGCGCTGTACAGCCGCCTGTCGGCGCCGGTGACCTTCTCGAACGGCGCCGCCGCGCCCTATGGCTTCGGCCTGGGCCGGACGACCGAGTTCGGCCGCGCGATCACCAGCCATGGCGGCGCGCTGCGCGGCTGGCGCAGCCATCGCCTGTACGTGCCGTCGGAGCGCGTCTCGGTCGTCGTCCTGTTCAACCACCTGTCCGACGCCAACGCCGCGGCGCTCGACCTGCTGGCCGCGGTGCTGGACGAGGAGCGCGCCAAGCCCGCCACCGACCTGCCCGCGCCGGACTGGCTCGGCCACTACATCGAGCCGGAGACCGGCCTGTCGGCACGTATCGACATGGCCGACGGGAAGGTGCGGCTGCGCTTCGGCCATTCGGCAGAGAAGCTGGACCTGCAGCCCGACGGCGGCGCCGGCAGTGGCCGCACCCGGCTGCGGCCCGCGGCGGACGGGCTGTGGCTGGACCGGCCGCAGGAGAACCAGAGCTCGCGCCTCGTGCCCTGTGATGGCGAATCCGCCACCGATCTCGGCGGCCGCTACCGCTGCGCGGAGCTCGACGCCGAGCTGGAGGTGGTCGATGCCGGCGGCGCGCTCTATGGCGGCTTCTCCGGCTTCCTCGGCCAGAGCCGGATGGAGCTCTTGGACCCCGTCGGGCCGGATGTCTGGACCCTGCCCTGCCCGCGCGCGCTGGACCACACCCCGCCCGGCGACTGGACCCTGGCCTTCCGCCGCGACTCTTCGGGCCGGCCGGCGGAGGTCGAGGTCGGCTGCTGGCTGGCGCGGCACCTGCGGTACGAACGCATCGGCTAGAGCCGCCGCAGGTCCAGCGTCTCGGCCAGGAAGTCGACAAACAGGCGGGTCTTGGCCGGCGGCAGCCGCGTCGCCGGCCAGACCGCGTGGATCGGCACCTTCGGCACCTCGTATTCGGTCAGGATCGGTTCCACCGCGCCGCGGTCGGCCAGGTCGCGGATCTGCCACAGCGGCGTGAAGCCGATGCCGAGTCCTTCCGCCACCGCGGCATAAGTCGCCGCCGTGTTGTCGGCCCGGAACCGGCCGTTGACCCGGACGGCGCGGGTGCGGCCGCCGATCCGGAACGGCCACGCCTCGCCCTCGGCCGTGCGGACGACGCATTGATGCCCGGCCAGCTCGTCCGGATGAAGCGGCCGGCCGTGCCGGTCGAAATAGTCCGGGGCGCCGAACGCCACCCGCCGCAGCGCGCCCAGCCGCCGGGCCTTGAGGGCGGAATCCGGCAGGTCGCCGATCCGCACCGCGAGGTCGACCGTGCCCTCCGCCAAGTCGATGAAGCGGTCGGAGAGCTTCAGCTCCACCTCGATCCGCGGGTGACGCCGCATGAAGCCGGCGACCACCGGCACCAGATGCGCCGGGGTGAACAGCACCGGGGCGCTGACCCGCAGCAGGCCGGACGGCTCCGCCCGGCGCTCCGCCGCCTCCGCCCGGGCCTCCAGGATCTCTGAAAGGGCCGGCTTCACCCGGCGGTAGAAGGCGAGCCCGGCATCGGTCGGCATCGACCGCCGGGTGGTCCGCTGCACCAGCGCCACGCCGAGCCCCTGCTCCAGCGTCGCCAGCGACCGGCTGACGGATTGCAGCGACCGGCGCAGGTCGCGCGCCGCGGCGCTGAGCCCGCCGGCCTCGACCACGGCGACGAAGGCGGCGAGATCGTCCAGCCGGTCCATGGGTGTGCCCTCGGATTGAGACCCTTCCCTTCACCGTCATTGCGAGGAGGCAAAGCCGACGAAGCAATCCATGCTTCCGCTCGTGCGGCCCTGGATTGCTTCGCCGCGCTCGCAATGACGATCTTGGGGATCGCAAAAACCTCTCGTGTTGCGAGAGAATATATCACGGTTATCGCCCATTCTCACGGAAACCGGATCATCCAAGATCGATCTCCATCCCTATCTGGAGATCGACCATGAGCCCTCCCAGCATTCTCGTCGTCGGCGCCGCCGGCCGCTTCGCCGGCCTGGTGGTGCCTGAGCTGGCCCAGCGCGGCGCGCTCGTCCGCGGCCTGGTGCGCAATGACGCCAAGGCCGCCGTCGCCCGGGCCGGCGGCGCCGCCGAGATCGCCTTCGGCGACCTGCGCGACCGGCCCAGCCTCGACGCCGCACTGCGCGGGGTCGACGGCGTCTTCCACATCGGACCGGCCTTCGCGCCGGACGAAGCCGAGCTCGGTGTCACCATGGTCGAAGCCGCCCGGCAGGCGGGAGTCCGGCGCTTCGTCTTCTCCTCGGTGATCCAGGCGACCAACACCGCCCTGGCCAACCACGCCAGCAAGATCCCGGTCGAGGCCGCGCTCTACGGCTCCGGCCTGCAGTACACGATTCTGCAGCCGACCAACCTGATGCAGAACATCGGCGCCGCCTGGCCCGGCGTGCTGGCCGGTGGCGTCTTCGCCGAGCCGTTCCCGAAGGCGGCGCGGGTGGCGCGGGTCGACTATCGCGACGTGGCCGAGGCCGCGGCGATCGCCCTGACCGGCGACCGGCTGGCCTATGGCAGCTTCGAGCTCTGCGCCGACGGGATGCCGGACCGCGACGAGATCGCGGCGTTGATGAGCGCGGCGCTGGGCCGCCCGGTCGTGGCCGGCGAACCAAGCTTCGCCGATTGGGTGGCCGCGGCCCGGCCGCCCTACGATTCGCGGCAGCTGGCGCTGCTGGAAAAAGTCTTCGCCCACTACGCCGCCCATGGCCAGCCGGGCAACAGCCTGGTGGCGCGGGCCGTCCTCGGCCGCGAGCCGCGGACGCTGCGGCGCTACATCCACGAACTGGCCGCCGCCGGGCGCTGAGCCCGGGCCCAGCCCTCAACGGAGATCGAAGCGATGTCGACACTGCACCCGTCGGGCGCGGTCCCCGCCGCCCTGCGCCCGGCCGCCCCCTCCCCGGCGGCCGCGATGACCACCCCGCTGCAGCTGCTGTTCGCCACGGCGGTCGGGGTCGTCGTGCTCAACCTCTATGCCTCGCAGCCGCTGATCGGGCTGATCGGCCCGGCCCTGGGGCTGGCCCCGGCCACCGCCAGCCTGGTGACCACCCTGACCCTGCTGGCCTATGCCGCCGGGCTGGTGCTGCTGGTGCCGCTGGTCGACCTGCTCGCCAACCGCCGGCTGATCGTCGCCACGCTGGCGGTCGACGTGGCCGCCCTGGCCGTGGCGGCGACCGCGACCTCGACACCGGTGTTCCTGGCCGCGTCGGTGCTGATCGGCCTGGCCTCCACCGCGATCCAGATGCTGGTGCCGATCGCCGCGGCCCTGGCCGCCCCCGCCGATCGCGGCCGCGTGGTCGGCAACGTCATGAGCGGGCTGATGGTCGGCATCCTGCTGTCGCGGCCGATCGCCAGCCTGATGGCCGGCAGCTTCGGCTGGCGCTCCTTCTACGCCCTGACGGCCGGGCTGATCGCGGTGCTGGCGCTGGTGCTGCTGCGCGCCCTGCCGGAACGCCGCCCGGCGCCGGGGCCGCGCTACGCGGCGCTGATCGGCTCGCTGTGGACGCTGCTGCGGCAGGAGCCGGTGCTGCGCCGCCGCGCTGCCGACCAGATGCTGCTGATGGCGGCGTTCAGCGCGTTCTGGACCACGGTCGCCCTGCGCCTCGCTGCCCCGCCCTTCGGCCTCGGCCAGGACGGGATCGCCCTGTTCGCCCTGGCCGGGGCCGCCGGCACCGTGGTGGCCCCGCTGGCCGGCCGCATCGCCGACCGCGGCTGGAGCCGGCCGGCAACCCGGGCGTCCCATGGCCTCGTCGTCCTCGGGCTGCTGGGCGCCGGGCTGGCGGGCGGCGTGTGGACCGGCTGGGCGCCATCGCTGGGCCTGCTCGCCGCCGCGGCGGTGCTGCTCGACGCCGGCGTGGTGGCGAACCAGATCCTCGGGCGGCATGCGATCAACACGCTGCAGCCGGAGGCGCGCGGCCGGCTGAACGGTCTCTACACCGGCCTGTTCTTCATCGGCGGCTCCGCCGGCGCGGCCATCGCCGGACTGGCCTGGGCCTGGGGCGGCTGGGCCGCGATCTGCGGCGCCGGGCTGGTGTTCGCCCTGATGGCCTCGGCGGTGCCCTCGGCCGACCGGCGGGGGGCTTGACCGCATCGGAACGAAAGTCGAACATGACGCCGCAACCATCCGGGAGGACACGATGCCCAGCCAGACTGAAAAGGCCCTCGCCTTCCAGCGCCTGCACGCCCGGCCGGGCATCTTCGTGATCCCGAATCCGTGGGATGCCGGCACCGCCAAGCTGCTGGCCGGCCTCGGCTTCGAGGCGCTGGCCACCACCAGCGCCGGCCATGCCTTCACCCTCGGCCGCAGCGACGGCGCCCTGAACGTCAGCCGGGAGGAGACCCTGGCCAACGCCAAGGCCATCGTCGAGGCCACCGCCCTGCCGGTCTCGGCCGATCTCGAGAACGGCTTCGGCGACGCGCCCGAGGCGGCGGCCGAGACCATCCGCCAGGCCGCCGCCGTTGGGCTGGTCGGCGGTTCGATCGAGGACGCCACCGGCCGCGACGACGACCCGATCTACGGCCTGGACCTGGCGGTGGAGCGGGTGCGGGCGGCGGTGGCGGCGGCGCGGTCCCTGCCCTTCCCCTTCACCCTGACGGCGCGCGCCGAGAACTTCCTGCACGGCCGCCGCGACCTGGCCGACACGATCCGCCGGCTGCAGGCCTTCCATGAGGCCGGCGCCGATGTGCTCTACGCCCCCGGCCTGGCGACTCGGGAGGAGATCGAGGCGGTGGTGCAGGCGGTCGACCGGCCGGTCAACGTCGTGATGGGGCTGGTCGGCGCCCGCTTCACCGTAGCCGAGCTGGCCGAGATGGGCGTGAAGCGGATCAGCGTCGGCGGATCGCTGGCCCGGGCGGCGCTGGGCGGCTTCCTGCGCGCCGCCCGCGAGATCAAGGACCAGGGCAGCTTCGGCTATGCCGCCGACGCCGTACCGCACAAGGAGATCAACGCGCTGTTCGGCCAGTCGTGACCGGCCTTCGGGTCAGGGCGACTAAGCTACGGAATGCTTGACCGCATTCGAACAAAAAGAGAACATACGGCGGTCGGCTATGGGAGAATTCCATGCTCAGCCAGTTCGACAAGGCCGTCGCATTTCAGCACCTGCATGTGCGCCCCGACGCTTTCGTGATCCCCAATCCTTGGGATGCCGGGACTGCGAGGCTCCTGTCTGCCTTGGGCTTCGAGGCGCTGGCTACAACCAGCGCCGGGTTCGCCTTCACTCTTGGCCGAATCGACAGCGCCGGCGCGGTGAGCGGAGACGAGATCCTGGCCAATGCCGGGACCATTGCCCGCGCGACAGACCTGCCTGTCACCGTCGACCTCGAAGATGGCTTCGGCGCTGCACCAGAAACAGTGGCGGAGACGATCCGCCGTGCCGCCGCGGCCGGGCTGGTCGGAGGCTCGATTGAGGATGCGACCAGCCGCACCGACGCGCCGATCCACGATTTCAGCTTGGCGGTGGAGCGGGTGCGCGCTGCGGCCGAGGCGGCACGATCCCTACCCTTTCCTTTCATCGTCACAGCGCGGGCCGATAATTTCCTGTGTGGCCGCCCAGACCTGGCCGACACGATCCGGCGGCTGCAGGCCTATCAGGAGGCTGGTGCCGACGTGTTATACGCGCCGGGTGTGACCGATCGGGACGGGATCGCCGCGCTGGTACATGCAGTCGACCGGCCGATCAATGTGGTGACGGGCCTGACCGAGACGAGCTTCTCTGTCGCCGAACTGGCGGAGATCGGAGTGAAGCGCATCAGCGTCGGGGGCTCGCTGGCTCGAGCGGCGCTCGGTGCAGTCATGCGAGCAGCCCGGGAAATCCGGGATCGCGGCAGCTTTTCCTATGCAGCGAATGCCGTTCCGGATGAGGATCTGAGGCGCCTGTTCTCTCCGATACCCTGATACGCAGTGACGATGTGGCGGAAAGCATCGCAACGCTTCCTGCCCGTCAAATCGGGTGATTATATTGCCGCCATGACCAGCCCCCGCCTCGACATCCGGCCGATGGCCGGGTCGCTCGGCGCCGACATCGATCTCGCCGGCCCGGTCGACGACACGCTCTTCGCCGCGATCCGCCAGGCCCTGGACGATCACCTGGTGATCCACCTGCATGGGCTCGACCTGGCGCCGGAGGATCTGGTGGCGCTGACCCGCCGCTTCGGCACGATCAGCCGGGCGCCGTACATCACGCATATGGCCGAGCATCCGGACATCGTCGCCGTGAAGAAGTCGGCCGATGAGCGCAAGGTCAGCACCTTCGGCAACGCCTGGCATTCGGATTTCAGCTTCCTCGACCAACCGCCGATGGCGTCGCTGCTCTATGCCAGCCATGTGCCGAACCATGGCGGCGACACGCTGTTCGCCAGCATGTACGCGGCCTATGACGCGCTGTCGGACGGGCTGAAGGCGGTGCTGGACGGGCTCGACGCCATGCATTCCGGCAAGCCCTACGGCACCGGCGGCATTCCCGGCAATGTCGCGGTTTCGAAGTCGATCGGCATCGAGCGCAACCGGCCGGAGGCGGATCGCGAGATCGCCCACCCGGTGGTGCGGGTGCATCCCGGCACCGGCCGCAAGGCGCTGTTCATCAACTCGATCTACACCCAGCGCTTCGCCGGCATGACGGTGGAGGAGAGCAAGCCGCTGCTGGACTTCCTCTACGCCCATGCGGTCCGGCCGGAATTCACCTGCCGGCTGCGCTGGAAGCCGCACGACCTGGCGATCTGGGACAACCGCTGCACCCTGCACTACGCCGTCAACGACTATGACGGCCAGGACCGGCTGCTGTACCGCACCATGGTGCAGGGCGAGCGGCCGGTTCCGGCAGTGCCGCGGCTCAGCCCAGCGGCTTGAAGGCAATCGCCTCGATCTCGACCTTGCAGTCGATCATCATGTCGGCGCGGACGCAGGAGCGCGCCGGGCGGTCGCCGGTGAAGTAGCTGTCATAGGTGCGGTTGAACGCCGCGAAGTCGCGGGTGTCGTCGAGCCAGGCCGTGACCTTGACCACGTCGTCCAGCGTGCAGCCGGCCAGGGCCAGCGCCGCCTGGACGTTCTTCATGGTCTGATGGGTCTGGGCCTCGATCCCGCCGGCCACGACCACGCCGTTCTCGTCGAACGGCACCTGGCCCGAGACATAGACGTAGTCGCCGGCCCGCACGGCCTTGGAGAAGGGCAGCTTCTGCCCGCCGGCGCCGGTGACGGTGGTTCCGAAATGCTCACGCTTGCTCATGATGCTTCCTGTCTGACGGTGCCGCGGCGCTGAGAGGCCATGGTGAAGGCGGGAATGTAACTCGCTTACAGCACCGGTGGGAGGCATTTCGGACATGGTGCGAAGGCCCGAATCCTCCGTTATTCCGCAGCAATGCTGAACTTTTCCGGAAACCGACGGCCCCGATCGATGCTGCACCGCACACTTGCGATGGCCACCTTGTAAGTTTCAAACATTGAGCTACGATCGGCCTTCAGCCTCTTCGTCCTGCCGGAAAGACAGCCATGAGCTTCGCGGACCAGACCGTTCTCGTCACCGGGGCGCTCGGCGGCATCGGCGGGGCAATCGTCGACCATTTCGCCGCGGCCGGAGCGACGTTGATCCTCTCCGACCGCGACGCCGCGGCGCTGGATGCCCGCGTCGCCAGGCTGGCCGCGGCCGGCACCAGGGCCGCCGCCGCGCCGGCCGATCTGTGCGACGCCGCCGCCACCCGCGCGGCGATCGAGGCCGCGGTCGCCCGCACCGGCCCGGTCGATATCGCCGTCAACAATGCCGGCGGCGGCAATGGCGGCGGCACCCTGGCCTCGACCACGGTCGAGAGCTGGGCCGGCGACGTCGTGCTGAACCTGAACGGTCCCTATCACGTCGTCGCCGCGGTGATCGACGGCATGAAGGCCAGGCGCCGCGGCAGCATCGTCAACATCAGCAGCGTCAACGGGCTGCTGACGCTGGGCCATCCGGCCTACAGCGCCGCCAAGGCCGGGCTGATCAGCTACACCCGCGCCCTGGCGGTGGAGTACGGGCCGTTCGGCATCCGCGCCAATGTGATCTGCCCCGGCACGGTGCGCACGCCGATCTGGCAGGAGCGGGTCGACAAGAAGCCGGAGATCTTCGAATCCCTGCGCAAATGGTACCCGCTGCAGCGCGTGGCCGAGCCGGCGGACATCGCCAAGGCCGTCGCCTTCCTGGCCTCGGACGAGCTGGCCGGCTTCATCACCGGCGCCATGCTGCCGGTCGATGGCGGCCTGACCGCAGGCAACCGGGTGATGGCCGCGGAGCTGACGCTGGAAGAGTTCTGACCCGGAGGGTTTCGACGCTCCATGCCTGGTCATGACGAACGAAAGACGAATTGATGTTCACCCCCTCCGTCCTCGCCCTCGACCCGATCCTCGATGCCCCCGTCGACGGCGCCAGCAAGGGGCTGCCGCCCGGCCTGAAGCCGATCCCGTTCCGCGGCATCGGCGAGCAAGGCTGGAACGCGCTGTCCGGCGACCTGCCCTTCCCGCAGGCGCTGCTGAAGCGGTCGGTGCTGGAGCGCAACGCCCGCTGGATGCGCGATATCCTGGCCGAGACCGGCGTCGCCCTGGCGCCGCACGGCAAGACCACGATGAGCCCGCAGCTGTTCGACCTGCAGCTCGCCAACGGCTCCTGGGGCATCACCGTCGCCACGGCCCAGCAATTCGAGGTCTGCCGCCGCTTCGGGGTGAAGCGGATCCTGGTCGCCAACCAGCTGGTCGACGCCGCGGCAATGCGCTCGGTGCTGGCGGCGCTGGCCGCCGACCCGGCGCTGGAGGCGTTCTGCCTGGTCGATTCCGTCGCCGGGGTGCGCCGCCTGGCTGAGGCTGCCCGGTCGACCCCGCCGCGGCGCCCGCTGGGCCTGCTGGTCGAGCTCGGCATGGCCGGCGGCCGCACCGGCTGCCGCACCGCCGCCGAGGCGCTCGCCGTCGCCCGTGCTGCGGCCGATGCCCCCGGCCTCGCGTTGCGCGGCGTCGAGGGCTATGAGGGGCTGGTCGTCACCAAGGACGCGGCGGCCGACGAGATCGCCGTGTCCGGCTTCCTCGACCAGCTGGCGGCGCTGGCGGCGGAGATCGACGGCGCCGGTCTGTTCGCAACCGAACCGGTGCTGCTGAGCGCCGGCGGCTCGGCCTATTACGACATCGTCGCCCGCCGGCTGTCGGAGGTCCGGCTGTCGCGCCCGACCCAGGTGGTGGTGCGCAGCGGCTGCTACCTGACCCATGATTCCGGCCAGTACACCCGGCTGTTCGAGCATGTGATCCGCCGCATCCCGGCCGATTGGCGCCGGCATGGCGACCTGGCGCCGGCGCTGGAGGTCTGGTCGATGGTGCAGTCGCGGCCGGAGCCGGGGCTGGCGATCCTGACCATGGGCAAGCGCGACGTGTCCTACGACATCGAGCTGCCGATTCCGACCCTGTGGCGCCCCGCCGGCGCCGCCGCGGCGCAGCCGGTGCCGGCCGGCGCCGTGCTCAACGCGATGAACGACCAGCACGCCTATCTGAAGCTGCCGGCCGGCTTCGACCCGCAGGTCGGGGACCTGGTCTGCTGCGGCATCTCCCACCCCTGCACGACCTTCGACAAGTGGCAGGTGATGATGGTGGCGGAGGACGACTACCGCGTCTCGGGCGCGATCCGGACCTTCTTCTGATGGCCTATGTGGTCGACATCGTCTCGCGCCTGCGCCGCATGGAGGCCTCGCTGCGGCCGTCCGAGCAGCGCGTGGCCGAGACGGTGCTGGCCGATCCCGGCTTCGCCACCCATGCCAGCATCGCCGAGCTGGCGCGCCGCGCCCGGGTCAGCGAGCCCTCGGTCACCCGCTTCTGCCGGGCGCTGGGCTGCGACAGCGTCCGCGACTTCAAGGTCCGGCTGGCGCAGAACCTGGCCGTCGCCAGCCCCTATCTGGAGCGGCGGCCGCAGGACGGCGCTCCGGACGACGTCGCCCAGCTGGCCGACCGGGTGCTGGACAGCGTGATCGAGGCGGTGACCGCCGTGCGCAACCAGCTCGACCCGCAGCCGCTGCGCCAGGCGATCGAGGCGATCGCCCGCGCCCGGCGGCTCGACATCTACGGCGTCGGCGGCGGCTCGCATGCGGTCGGCCACGACGCCTATCTGCGCTTCTTCCGCCTCGACCTGCCGACCGACTTCCACGCCGACGCCCAGTTGCAGCGGATGTCGGCCGCCACCCTCGGCCCCGGCGACTGCGTGCTGGCGATCTGCAACTCCGGCCGCTTCCGCGATCTGGTGGAGAGCGTCGAGATCGCCCGGCAATACGGCGCCACCACCGTTGCCCTGACCCGGCCCGGCACGCCGCTGGCCCGCGCCGCCGAGATCCTGCTGGCGGCAGCGCCGCCGGAGGACACCGACATCTTCAAGCCGACCGCGTCGCGCCTGGCCCATATGGCGATGATCGACGTGGTCGCGACCGGCGTCGCCATGCGCCGCGGCCCGGCGGCGCTGGAAAGCCTGCGCCGGGTCAAGCTCAGCCTCAGCCAGATCCCCACCCTCGACGAGCCGGCCGCTCCCGTGCCGCCCCGCGACACGTCGCCCCGGCCCCGCCCTGCCCGACGGAAAGCCCATGCCTGACCAACCGCGCTACGACCTGCTGCTCCGCAACGGCACCGTGATCGACGGCTCCGGCGCGCCCCGCATCCAGGCCGATGTCGCCATCCT
>JAEKLZ010000161.1 GCA_019508225.1 Inquilinus limosus
GCCTTGGCCTGCGCCGCCTCCAGGTTCAAATCGGCGCAGGCCTTGACCTGCAGGATCGGGAAGTTGGGCGCCGCCTTCAGATAGGCGCCGCTGATCACGCCGCAACCGATGATGCCGACGCCGACGGGTCTCTCGCTCATGGTCCACTCCGCTATCGGGGCATGCCCTGGCCGTTCCAGGGCGCTTCGTAGAGCTGCCGCAGCACCAGGCTGGCCGCACCGCGGGCCCAGGCGTCGTCGCTCCATTCATGCAGGATGATCTCGGTGCCGCGCCGGATCGGCACCGGCACGACGCGGTCGATGGTGGCCAAGAGGGCCGGCTCCATCAGGTCGCGGGCCTGGATGGCGCTGCCGGCCACGATCACCTTGGGCGGGCTGTGCAGCGTGATCAGGTTGCCGACGGCAAAGCCGAGGATGGCGCCCGCCTCCTCGAACAGGGCGCGGATCTCGGCCCGTCCGGCCCGCGCCATGTCGCGCAGCCGGCCGATGGCGCGCGGATCGTCGGGGGTGATCGCCCCGGCGTCGGCCCCCAGCAGGGCGCGGGCCCGGGTGACGATGCCGTGGTCCGAGACATAGGCGTCGATGCAGCCGCGCTGGCCGCAGCGGCAGGGCAGCCCGTCGTCGAGGGTGTATTTGGTGTGGCCGAACTCCGTCCCCATCCCGGCGGCGCCGCGATGCACGTCGCCGTTCAGGAACAGGCCCAGGCCGACCGAATCCTCCACCGCCACCACGGCGAAGCTGTCGCTGTCCCGGCCATGGCCGAACCAGTGCTCGGCCAAAGTGACCAGATGGACGTCGTTCTCGACCGTGGTCGGCACGCCCAGCCGGTCGCGCACCATCGCCGCCAGCGGCACGTCCGGCGCGCCCAGGATCGGGGTCCAGACGCACAGGCCGCGGCGCCCATCGATGAAGCCGGGCAGGCCGATGCCGATGCCGCCCAGCCGATCGAGCCCGAGATCGGCGTCGCCGACGCAGCGGCGGATGCCGTCCTCCAGGATGTCGGCCACCACCTCCGGCGCCTGGCGGGCCAGGCGGATCGGCAGCGACAGGGTGCGCACCACATCGGCCATGTAGTCGGTGACGGCGATGCTGATCTGGTGCGGCGCCAGCTTGACGCCGCAGACGAAGGCGGCCTGGCGGTTCAGCTCCAGCATCACCCGCGGCCGGCCGCGCGCGGCGGTGCCGACCCCCTCGACCGCCCGGGCCAGGATCAGGTTCTCCTCGATCAGCCCGCCGGTGATGGCCGAGATGGTGGCCGGCGCCAGCTCGGTGCGCTGCACGATCTCGACCCGCGAGATCGGGCCGTAGCGCCGCACCACATCCAGCACATGGAAGCGGTTGATCGCCCGCATCAGCTCCGGATCGGCGGTCTTCATTCCGTCAGGATCCGAATTTTATGGTGCGGCGCACCATGGCTGGAAGGCCGGCGCATCGCCGGGCGAACAGCCTCGCCTGGTCTCGATTCAGCGTGTCCACCCTATCCGCCGAGCCATATTGTTTCGAGCTTCCGCCAATCATCCGATTTTTTCGATCTTGACAGGGCCTACCCTAGCCGGTCTGATAAATTCGTAAACCAAAAAAATTAAACGCCGTTCGTCCGGATGCGGTCATCAGGGAGAAAGCACATGGATCAGGCCTCGCTTCGCCACCCGCAGCGACCTGACCGCCGCCGCGGAGGTGGCCGTCGCCATCCCGCCGGTGGCAATGTCCTCCTGATGCAGCGCCACGTCATCGCCGGCCTGACCATGGGGGCGGTGAAGGGCTGATGACACTCTCGACAGACGGAAAGACAGGCATGGGTACGGAAGCGAAGCTGCGTTGGGGCATTCTCGGGCCGGGCCGGATCGCCCGGGACTTCGCCGGGGGCGTGGCCCGGTCGCGCACCGGGCGGCTGGTGGCGATCGGCACGCGCGATGCGACCAAGCCGGGGCTGGCCGAGGCCTTTCCCGGTGCCCGGATCCATGCCGGCTACGAGGCGCTGCTGGCCGACCCCGAGGTCGACGCCGTCTACATCGCCACGCCGCATCCGGGCCATGTGCATTGGGGCATCCGCGCCGCCGAGGCCGGCAAGCATGTGCTGTGCGAGAAGCCGATCGCGGTGAACGCCTATGACGCCATGGCGCTGGTCGACGCGGCGCGCCGCGCCGGCGTGTTCCTGGCCGAGGCCTATATGTACCGCGCCCATCCGCAGACCCGGAAGCTGGCGGAGCTGGTGGCCGGCGGCGCCATCGGCGAGGTGCGCATGATCCAGGCCAGCTTCGGCTTCGCCGCCAGGTTCAACCCCGACCACCGGCTGTTCGCCAACGACCTGGCCGGCGGCGGCATCCTTGATGTCGGCGGCTATCCGGTGTCGATCGCCCGGCTGGTCGCCGGCGCCGCCGCGGGCAAGTCCTTCCTCGACCCGGTCAAGGTGACCGGCGCCGGCCATCTCGGTCGCAGCGGCGTCGATGAATGGACCGCGGCGGTGCTGGAATTCCCGGGCGGCATCGTCGCCCAGGTGGCGACCGGCGTCACGCTGGCGCTGGAGAACACGGTGCGGATCTTCGGCACCGAGGGCCGGATCGAGGTCGCCTCGCCCTGGTTCTGCAGCGGCAAGGAAGGCGGCAGCAGCGCCATCGTCATCACCAAGGCCGACGGCAAGACGGAGACCGTGGCGATCGAGGAGGCCGGCTGGCTCTACGCCTTCGAGGCCGATGCGGTCGGCGACGCGGTGGCGGCGGGGCAGCGCGAGGCGGCCTTCATGACCCCGGCGGACAGCCTGGGCAACCTGAAGACGATGGATGCCTGGCGCGCCGCCATCGGCCTGGAATATGCGCTGGAGACGCCGGCCCGCCGCACCGGCCCGGTCGACGGCCGGCCGCTCAAGGCCGGCGCCATGCGCCGGATCGACCTGCCCGGCGCCGCCCGCCCGGCCTCGGCCCTGGCGATCGGCGCCGTCGGGATCGAGAATATCAGCCAGGCCGGGATGCTGTTCGACCGCTTCTTCGAGCGCGGCGGCAACACCTTCGACACCGCCTGGATCTACCGCGCCGGCGGCTCCGACCGGGTGCTCGGCCAGTGGCTGGCCAGCCGCGGCGTGCGCGACGAGGTGGTGCTGATCGGCAAGGGCGCGCATGCGCCGCTGTGCTACCCCGACGTGATCCCGCGCCAGCTGACGGAATCGCTCGACCGGCTGCACACCGGCCGGCTCGACCTCTATCTGATGCATCGCGACAACCCGGACATCCCGGTCGGCGAGTTCGTCGACGTGCTGGATGCCGAGATCCGGGCCGGGCGCATCGGCTCCTGGGGCGGGTCGAACTGGACGCGCGAGCGGCTGGACGAGGCGATCGCCTATGCCCGGGCCAACGGCAAGGCGGCACCCGCCACGGTCAGCAACAACTTCAGCCTGGCCGAGATGATCCAGCCGGTCTGGCCCGGCTGCATCGCCGCGGCCGATGCGGAGTGGAAGGCTTGGCTGCGGCAGCGGCGGATGCCGCTGCTGGCCTGGTCCAGCCAGGCCCGCGGCTTCTTCACCGATCGTGGCGGCCGCGACAAGCACCAGGACCCGGAGCTGGAGCGCTGCTGGTACGGCGAGGGCAACTTCCGCCGCCGCGACCGGGCGGCCGAGCTCGGCGCCAAGCGCGGCAAGTCCGCCAACCAGGTGGCCCTGGCCTATTGCCTGCACCAGGACTTCCCGGTCCTGCCGCTGATCGGCCCGCTGACGCTGGAGGAGCTGGAGGATTCGCTGCAGGCGCTCGACATCGCGCTGACGCCCGAGGAGGTGCGCTGGCTCGAAGGGTAAGCCGTCGTTCCAGACAATCATGAACAGAATGCTGTCGGGCCTCGCGGCGTTCGCCGCCGCGGGCCTTCTGTCCGGCGTCGCCATGGCCGACGCCACGGTCAAATGGCTGCACATCGAGAACACGCCGGACACCGTCGCCTGGATGGAGAGCGTCGCCCGCGCCTATGAGGCGGCGCATCCCGGCGTCACCATCCAGATGCAGTATCTGGAGAACGAGGCCTACAAGGCCAAGCTGCCGACCACCCTGCAATCGCCGGACCGCCCGAACATCATCTACAGCTGGGGCGGCGGGGTGCTGCGCGACCAGATCAAGGCCGGGGTGATCGAGGACCTGACCGACGCGGTGAAGGGCGAGTGGGCCGACCGGATCAGCCCGGCCGCGCTCGAGGCTTTCACCGTCGACGGCCATGTCTGGGGCGTGCCGGTGCTGGCCTCGCAGGTCGGCTTCTGGTTCAACAAGCCGCTGCTGGCCAAGGCCGGGGTCAAGGCCGAGGACATCAAGAGCTGGGACGACCTGCTGTCGGCGGTGAAGACGATCAAGGCCGCCGGCATCGTGCCGCTGGCGACCGGCGGCGCCGACAAGTGGCCGATCCATTTCTACTGGACGCTGCTGGCCATGCGGATCGGCGGCAAGGACGCGTTCCAGGCCGCCTATAACCAGTCCGGCGACGGCTTCGACGGGCCCACCTTCGTCAAGGCCGGCGAGCATCTGAAGGAGCTGGCGGCGCTGGACCCGTTCGAGCCCGGCTATCTCGGCCTGACCAATCCGCAGGCCGCCGGGTATTTCGGCGACGGCAAGGCCGCGATGCACCTGATGGGCAACTGGGATTACCTGAACGCCAAGAAGAACAGCGCCTCCGGCAAGGGCATCCCGGATGCGGATCTCGGCTGGTTCGCGTTCCCGACCGTGGCCGGCGGCGTCGGCCAGCCGACCGATGTGCTCGGCGGCGTCAATGGCTGGTTGGTGACCAAGGGGTCGCCGCCCGAGGCGGTCGACTTCCTGAAGTTCCTGACCAACAAGGAGAACCAGGAGAAGGCGGCGGAGCTCGGCGTCTACATCCCGGTCAACAAGGGCACGGCCGAGAAGCTGAAGAACCCGTATTTCCGGCAGATGGCGGAGAACATCGCCAAGTCCAGCTACTTCCAGGTGTTCTACGACCAGATGCTGGGCGCCAATGTCGGCCGGGTGGTGAACGACGTCGCCACCGACATCGCCTCCGGCGCGACCGACCCGGAGGACGCGGCTTCCCAGGTCCAGGAAGCCTGGGAGATGCGGTGAGGCGGATGGAGAGGTCTGTGCGTTTCCAACCCCAAGACGGGCTGCCGATCTCTTCCTTGTCCCCCCTCCCCTTGCGGGAGGGGGGCAGGGGGAGGGGTCTGCGCGCGTCCGCGTGCGGATGGGCAGAGGACCGAACTCACCGTTCGCGCCGGTTTGCGATAGTCCAGTTCGGGTCATGCCGAGGGAACCCCCTCCCCCTAACCCCCTCCCGCAAGGGGAGGGGGGACTCAAAGAAGGCGATGTGTGGACGCCATACCTCCGCGAGGGGGACTCATCTGGCGCCGGCTCCCGGGGTGGCAGCCCGATGACGGCCGCAACCCTGACTCACGACCCTATCGCCGTCCGGCGGCGGCGCGGCACCGCGCTGCGGACGCAGGTGGCGCCGGTGGTGCTGATGCTGGTGCCGGCACTCGCCCTGTTCACGATCTTCGTGATCCTGCCGATGGGCGAGGCCGGCTTCTACAGCCTGTTCAAATGGAACGGCTACGGCAGCCCGCAGGATTTCGTCGGGCTCCGGAATTTCGAGCTGCTGCTGCGCAACCGGACCTTCTGGTCGGCGCTGACCAACACCGGGCTGATCATCACGGTGTCGCTGGTCATCCAGCTGCCGCTGGCCCTGGCCATGGCGCTGCTGCTGGCCGAGAAGCTGCGCGGCCGGGTGGCGTTCCGGATGGTGTTCTTCCTGCCCTACATCCTGGCCGAGGTCGCGACCGGGCTGATCTGGCAGTTCCTCTATGACGGCCAGTATGGCGCCGTGGCGCTGATCTGGGGCTGGTTCGGGGCGCAGGCGCCCTTCGTCCTGGCCGACCGCACCCTGGCGATGGGGGCGGTGCTGGTGCTGGTGGTGTGGAAATATTTCGGCTTCCACATGATGATCTACATCGCCGGGCTGCAGAGCATCCCGTCCGAGATCATCGACGCGGCCCGGATCGACGGCGCCACGCCCTGGCAGATCGTGCGCCGGATCAAGATCCCGATGCTGCTGCCGACCATCCGGCTGTCGGTGTTCTTCTCGGTGGTCGGGGCGCTGCAGCTGTTCGACATGGTGATGGCGCTGACCCGCGGCGGCCCGTCCAATGCCACCCATTCGCTGGTCACCTATCTCTACACCTTCGGCCAGATGCGGATGGAGATCGGCTTCGGCAGCGCCGTCGGCGTGGTGCTGTTCCTGATCTGCGTCACCTTCTCGTTCGTGTACCGCCGCACCTTGATGCGCGGGGATTAGGAAGGCCATGGCTGCGCGCACGCTCCGCCCCTCGCTCCTGCCGCAATACCTGGTCCTGCTCGCGGTCGCCGGCATCGTGCTGGTGCCGCTGGTCGCGGCGGCGCTGGGCGGGTTCAAGACGCTGGGCGAACTGCGGGTCAACCCGCTGGGCCTGCCGATCAGCTGGGACGGCCCGGTCTACTGGGAGATCCTGGGCTCGGCGCGGCTGTGGCGGATGCTGTTCAACTCCGCCGTCATCGCCGGCCTCACCGTCGGGCTGGTGCTGATCGTCGGGTCGATGGCGGCCTTCATCTTCGCCCATGTGGTGTTCTTCGGCAGCCGCATGCTGCTGAACTACCTGCTGCTGGGGCTGATGTTCCCGGCGGCGACGGCGATGCTGCCGCTGTTCATCCGGGTCCGCGACCTCGGCCTGCTCGACACCTATTGGGGCGTGGTGCTGCCGCAGGTCGCCTTCGGCCTGGGCATGGCGATCCTGATGCTGCGCGGCTTCTTCCGCCAGCTGCCGCACGAGCTGTGGGAGGCGGCGCGGGTCGATGGCTGCGGCTATTTCCAGTTCTACCTAAGGATCACGCTGCCGCTGTCGCGCCCGATCCTGGCCACCGTGGCGGTGTTCTCCCTGGTCGCCAGCTGGAACAGCTACCTGCTGCCGCTGATCATGTTCAACACGCCGGAGATGTATCCCTGGCCGCTCGGGATCATGAACTACCAGGGCGAGTATTCCACCGAGTGGAACAAGATCCTGGCCTTCGTCACCCTGACCCTGGCGCCGGCGATCGTGTTCTTCCTGCTGGCCCAGCGCCACATCGTCGCCGGCCTGGCGAAGGGCGCGGTGAAGGGCTGACCCGCCGCCGGGTCACACCGGCCGGTCGCCCAGGATGGTGGCGCGGTGCATCACCCGCCGGTTCGGCAGGTAGTCGGCCAGGGCGTAATGCTGGGTGCAGCGGTTGTCCCAGAAGGCGACGTCGCCCGCCTTCCAGCGCCAGCGCACGGTGAATTCCGGCTTGGCCACATGGTCGAACAGGAAGCGCAGCACCGCGTCGCTCTCCTTGGCCGAGAAGCCGAGGATGCGGGTGGTGAAGCCCTCATTGACGAACAGGCCCTTGCGGCCGGTCGCCGGATGGGTGCGCACCACCGGGTGGATTACCGGCGGGTTCTTGTCGCGCGCGATCTGCCAACGCTCGCGCTCCTCCGGCGCGGTGAACCGCTCCGGCGGGAAGGATTTGGCGAAGTCGTGCAGCGCCGTCAGCCCGGTCAGGAAGCCCTGCCAGGGCGCCGACAGCGCCTCGAAGGCGGCGATGCTGCTGGACCAGCTGGTGTCGCCGCCGAAGGGCGGCAGCTGCTTCGCCGCCAGCACCGCGCCCAGCGGCGGGGTCTCGATGAAGGTGACGTCGGTGTGCCAGTTGTCGTTGTCCGGCTGGTTGTCCGGATGGGTGTCGAGGATGATGATCTCCGGCACCTCCTTCACATGCGGATAGACCGGATGGACATGCAGCGCGCCGAAGCGGGCGGCGAAGTCGCGCTGTGCCGCCGGGTTCAGCTCCTGGTCCTCGAAGAACAGCACGTGATGCTGCAGCAAAGCGCGGTTGATCGCGGCGATGGTCGCGTCGCCCAGCGGCTGCGCCAGGTTGATGCCGCGCACCACGGCACCGATGGCGGGATTCAAGGGCTGGACGGAGAGGAGGGTCGACAGGCTGTCGGGCATGGCGGGACCTCTCTGTTGTCGGTTGTTGTCTGTCGGAACGGGTGTGTCAGCCGCGCCCGTGCCAGGGCGTCAGCCGGCGCTGCAGCAGGCGCAGCAGATATTCCAGCAGGAAGGCGACGACGGCGATCACCAGGATGCCCAGCACCACCACATCGGTGACCAGGAACTGTGCCGCGCTCTGAATCATGAAGCCGAGGCCGCTGGTGGCGGCGACCAGCTCCGCGGCCACCAGGGTCGACCAGCCGACGCCGAGGCCGATGCGCACCCCGGTCAGGATCTCCGGCAGCGCGTTCGGCAGGATGACGTGGCGCAGCAGCTGGGTCCGGGTGGCGCCCAGCGAACGGGCGGCGCGCAGCCGGTCGGACGGCACGCCGCGCACCCCGGCAGCGGTCGAGATCGCGATCGGGGCGAAGATGGCGAGAAAGATCACCAGGACCTTCGAGGTCTCGCCGATGCCGAACCAGATCACGATCAGCGGCAGATACGCCAGGGGCGGGATCGGCCGGTAGAACTCGATCAGCGGGTCCAGGATGCCGTGCGCCACCCGGCTGGTGCCGATGGCGACGCCGACCGGGATCGCCACCACCAGCGCCAGCGCCAGGGCGGCGAAGACACGGCCCAGGCTGGCGGCGAGGTGCTGCAGCAGCGTCGCATCGGCGAAGCCGGTGGCGGCCGTGGTGACCAGCTTGTGCAGCACCGCCTGCGGCGTCGGCAGGAACAGGGGCGGGACGAGGCCGAGATTGGAGACGAGCCCCCACACCAGGAGGAGGCCCGCCACCGTGGCGAGGCTGATCAGCTTCGTCCCGCGGCCCTTCCTGAGTCCGGGGCGCCGGCTCGTCACCTTGCGAGCCGGAGACGCCACCGGCTTCTGAAGCGCGACATCCGCCACGTCAGGCCGCCTCGCGCTCGAAGATCAGGTCCATCACCCGCTCGCGCAGGGCGATGAAGCCGGGGTCGGATTTGATCCGGCGCGCCGGCTCGCCGGTACAGTAGCGGCGGCCGAAATCCAGCCGCAGCTCCTCGACGATGCGGCCGGGTTGCGGCGACATCACCACCAGCCGGGTCGCCAGGAACAGCGCTTCCTCGATACTGTGCGTGATCAGGAACAGGCTCTTGCCGGTGCGGTGCCACAGCTCCAGCAGCAGCTCCTGCATCCGCTCCCGCGTCAGCGCGTCGAGCGCCCCCAGCGGCTCGTCCAGCAGCAGCACCTCGGGGTCGGCAGCCAGGGCGCGGGCCAGGCCGACCCGCTGCTTCATGCCGCCCGACAGCTCCCACAGCCGCTGCCGCTCGAAGCCTTCCAGCCCGACCAGCCGCAGAATGCGCCGGGCCCGGTCGTCGCGCTCGGCCGGGGGGATCCCGCGCAGCCGCAGCGCAAAGCCGACATTGCCCAGCACGTCAAGCCAGGGGAACAGGGCGTCGTCCTGGAAGACGACGCCCCGCTCCACCCCAGGTCCGGTCACACGAACGCCGCCGAGTGTGACCGTCCCTGCCTCTGGCGCCAGGAAGCCCGCCATCAGGTTCAACAGCGTGGTCTTGCCGCATCCCGACCGGCCGAGGGCGACGACGAATTCGCCCGGCTCGATCGCGAGGGTGATCCGGTCCAGCGCGCGGATGTCGCCATCCGCCGCAGGATAGGTCACCGAAACGGCATTCACCGCCAGAACCGACATGGGCCTCTCCTGCGCCCGGTTCAGTTCGTCGCTGTGGTTGCAGCGACGAAACGGGCGTCGACATAGGGCGCGTAATCCTCCAGCGCCTGGTCGATCTTACCCTGCTCCTTCAAAAAAGCTGCAGTGTCGGCGATCGCCTTGACCGTGCCGCCGCCCAGCAGGGCAGGGCCGGCCTGCTCGGCCTTCACCGGGAAGACGCTGCCCTGCAGCAGGGCCGGGATCTCCTCCGGCTTCGCTCCGGTCAGCTTGGCGATCTTGGCGACCTGTTCCGATTCCGCGCTCCACGCCTTCGGATCGGCGCGGTAGGCCGCGTATTCCTTCAGGGTGACGTCGGCGAAGGCCTGCACCGCCTTGGGGTCCGTGTCGATCAGGTCGGCCCGGGCGATCCAGGCATCGAAGGTCGGCGCGCCCCAGGACGCGACCTCGGTCGAGGTGACCAGGACCTTGCCGCTTTCCTTGATCCTGCCCAGCGCAGGGTCCCAGACATAGGCGGCGTCGATGTCGCCGCGCTGCCAAGCCGCCGCGATCTCCGGCGGCCGCAGGTTCAGGATGCGGACCGAGGTCGGATCGATGCCCCAGTGCTTCAGCGCCGCCAGCAGGCTGTAATGGGTGGTCGAGACGAAGGGCACCGCCACGGTCTTGCCGGCCAGGTCGGCCGGCTTGTCAATGCCGGCGCCATTGCGCACCACCAGCGCCTCGGCGTCGCCGATCCCGATCGCGACCAGGATGGTGCGGATCGGCAGCTCGCGGCTGGCCGCGGCGGCCAGCGGGCTGGACCCGACATAGCCGATCTGGACCCCGCCGGAGGCAATGGCGGCGATGACATCGGCGCCGCTGTCGAATTTGCGCCATTCGACCGGGCGGCCGATGGCCTTCTCGTACAGGCCGTCGGCCTGCGCCACCTTCGCCGGCTCCACCGTGCTCTGGTAGCCGATGGTCAGCGGTTCCTCGGCCCGGGCGTAGTTGCCGATGACCACGGCGGCCGCACCGGCCAAGAGGGACCATCGCAGGATCTGGACGAGCATTCGAAACAATCCTCGAACGAACATGCGCACACGCAGGGCCGGTCGCGCATCGAACCCGGTCAGGGAGCGCGGATCAGTCGGCCGGGGCGCCGTTATGGAAGGGGGGAAAGGGCGCGGCTCAGGCTTGGCCGCGACAGCCGGGATCGCAGATGAGAGACATGGGCTTCGACTCCTCGAGACCACGAACCCGGTCGTGGCGCTTAGCGTTTGGTGACGCGGCGCAAGCTTCACCGAAAATTGCCGCGGCGCGATCCCGGACAGGATCGACAAGGCACAGGCTTTCACAGTCGCCTGGATCAAGTCAACATGATTCAACAACAACGCGTCATGGGTGTTGAATAAATTACATGCTATTGACGGTATACATTCCAAGGACTGCCCTCCTGGCTCTGTGACCGGATGGGCCGCAACCGGTCATTCCGGATGCAAAATATTTTAGGCAAATTCGCGCATACCCTGGTGTTCGAGCGTATGATGTCACCATGGCACAGCCGAGCCCAACCCTTTCAGACCGGGGGGCCGCGAGCCCCTTCGACGGCACCGGCGCGCGGCTGGCCGTGGGGAGGTATTTTCATGGCGATCATCAATGGCACCAGCGGCGCCGACAATTTGGTCGGCACCAGCGCCGCTGACACGATCAACGGTTTCGACGGCAACGACATCATCAACGCCGGCACCCGGCCGACGGTCGCCGGCTCCGGCATCGACGTGGTCGATGGCGGGGCGGGCTTCGACACGTTGGTCGTCAACTGCTCCGGCGAGACCCAGTCGGTGCAGCTGTTCACCGGCGGGTCGCCGACCTTCCAAGTCCGGTCGACCACCGGCAATTTTTACGTCGACGCCTACAACATGGAGGCGGTGAACTTCACCGGCGGCTCGGGCAATGATTCGATCGACACCGGCGAGCGCTCCGGCGCGGTGAACGGCGGCGCCGGCATCGACCACTGGCTCGCCGATCTGGGCGGGCTGTTCACCGGCGTGACCTTCATCCTGGGGACCACGACATCGATCGCCGCCGCGGGGCTGAGCTCGATCCTGAGCATCGAGCGCATCACTCTGACCACCGGCGCCGGCAATGACACGATCACCGGCGGCAGCCAGGCCGACACCATCTCGACCGGCGACGGCAGTGACACCATCGACGCGAAGACGCGGCAGACCTTGGCCGGGTCCGGGACCGATGTCGTCGACGGCGGGCTGGACACCGACACGCTGATCGTCAACGCCGCGGCCGAGACCCAAGGGGTGCAGCTGTTCACCGGCGGGTCGCCGACCTTCCAGGTGCGCTCGACCTCCAACAACTTCTACGTCGACGCCTACAATATGGAGGTGATCAAGTTCACCGGTGGCTCCGGCGCCGATACGATCCAGACCGGCACCCGGGGCGGGACGATCGATGGCGGCGCCGGCATCGACTCCTGGCAGGCCGATCTGAGCGGCCTGGTCTCGGGCGTGGCGTTCCAGCTGGGCACGACCACGTCGATCGCGGCGGCGGGGCTGACCTCGATCCTCAATCTCGAGCGGATGAACCTGACCACCGGCAGCGGCAACGACAATGTCATCGGCGGCACCCAGGCCGACATCATCAGCACCGGCAACGGCAACGACACCATCAACGCCAGGTCGCGGCCGACGGTGGCGGGGTCCGGCACCGACGTGGTCGACGGCGGAGCCGGCAGCGATACGCTGGTGGTCTATTGCGCGACCGAGACGCTGGGGGTGCAGCTGTTCACCGGCGGGTCGCCGACCTTCCAGCTGCGCTCGACCTCCAACAATTTCCACGTCGACGCCTACAACATGGAGACCGTGCAGTTCACCGGCGGCGCGGGGGCCGACTTCATCCAGACCGGCACCCTCGGCGGAACGGTGAACGGCGGCGGCGGCATCGACCAATGGGAGGCCGATCTCAGCGCGCTTGTCTCCGGAGTGACCTTCACGCTGGGGACGACGACCTCGATCGCCGCGGCAGGGCTGACCTCTATCCTCGGGCTCGACCGTATCACCCTGACCACCGGCGCGGGCGACGATACGATCACCGGTGGCAGCCAGGCCGACATCATCAAAACCGGCGGCGGCAATGATGCCATCGACGCAAAGACGCGGCCGACGCTGGCGGGGTCGGGGACCGATGTGGTCGATGGCGGCGCCGGCAGCGACACGCTGATCGTCAACGCCTCGGCCGATACGCTGGGTATGCAGCTGTTCACCGGCGGGTCGCCGACCTTCCAGGTGCGCTCGACCTCCGGCAACTTCTACGTCGACGCCTACAACATGGAGGTGATCAAGTTCACCGGCGGTTCGGGGGCCGATTCGATCCAGACCGGCACCCGGGGCGGCACGGTGGACGGCGGCGCCGGCATCGACCACTGGCAGGCCGATCTCGCCGGACTGGTCACGGGCGTGGCCTTCACCCTGGGGACCACGACGTCGATCGCGGCGGCGGGGCTGACCTCGATCCTCAATCTCGAGCGCCTCACCCTGACCACCGGCAGCGGCAACGATGCCATCATCGGCGGCGCCCAGGCCGACAGCATCACCACCGGCGCCGGCAATGACAGCATCGATGCCAGGACCCGCCCAACCGCGGCGGGGTCCGGGGTCGACGTGGTCGATGGCGGCGCGGGCAGCGACATGCTGATCGTCAACGCCTCGGCCGAGACCCAGGCGGTGCAGCTGTTCGCCGGCGGGTCGCCGAGCTTCCAGGTACGGTCGGCCACCGGCAATTTCTATGTCGACGCCTACAACATGGAATCGGTGACGTTCCACGGCAGCAGCGCCGGCGACACCATCACCGGCAACACCGGCGCCGACATCCTGAACGGCCGCGCCGGCGCCGATGTGCTGGATGGCGGGGTGGGCGACGACAAGATCGACGGCGGCACCGAGGGCGACTCGATCCGCGGCGGCCGCGGGGCCGATACGCTGACCGGCGGCTTCGGCGCCGACACGCTGCTGTACGGCGCGGTGCTCGATTCCTGGGTCGCCGGGGCCAAGATCGACACGGTCACCGACTTCGTCAGCGGCTTCGACAAGTTCGACCTGTCGGCGATCGACGCCAACAACATCGGGGCGGACGGCAACCAGACCTTCACCTTCATCGGCGCGGCCGCCTTCACCGGCGCCCGCGGCCAGCTGCGGGCGGTGGCCGGGGTGGTCGAAGCCGATGTCACCGGCGACGGCGTGGCCGATTTCCGCGTGGTGCTGTCGAACGGCGTGGCGGCTGTGGCGGCCGATTTCGTGCTGTAGGACAGGGTTTCGCACCGGGACGCGGGGCCGGGCAGCGCACAGCCGGGTTCCCCTTCCGTTCGGCTCCGGCTATGGTCCAGCCATGCCAAGCCAGACCCGCCCCGGGGCGTCGCCCGCCCTTCTCGCCGTCACCGGCCTCGACCGGCCGGTGGCGCTGCGCCGCAATGCGCGGGCGCGGCGGCTGTCGCTGCGGCTCGACCCGACATCGGGTGAGGTGGTGGTGGTGGCGCCGCCGCGGGTGCCGGCGCAGGTGATCGCGGATTTCGTCAACCGCCATGCCGAGTGGGTGCGCCGCCGCCGTGCCGCCATGCCGGTCCGGATGCCGTTCCAGCCCGGCGCCGAGATCCCGATCCTCGGCGTGCCGCACCGGATCGCGCATGACCCGGCGGCGGGCCGCGGCGTCCGTTGCGCCGATGGCGAGCTCAGGATCGGCGGCCCGGCCGAACATCTCGGCGCCCGCCTGGCCGCCTGGCTGCGGGCGGAGGCGCGGCGCCAGCTGCTGCTGCGCAGCCGGGCGGCGGCGCTCAGGCTCGGCGTCACCGTCGCGGCGGTGACGGTGCGTGACACCCGCAGCCGCTGGGGCAGCTGCGCCTCCAGCGGCCGGCTCAGCTATTCCTGGCGCCTGCTGCTGGCGCCCGAATCCGTGCTCGACTACGTGGTGGCGCACGAGGTCGCGCATCTGGTCGAGATGAACCATTCCGCGCGCTTCTGGGCGGTGGTCGACCGGCTGCACCCGGATGCCGACCGCTGCCGTGCCTGGCTGAAGGCCAGGGGACAGGATCTGCACCTCTATGGCTGATCGGGCTGCCGGGGCCGGGGGCCTGCAGCCCTCGGCCGTCATCGCCGTCGTCCTGACGCTGCTGACCGGCTTCGGTCCGATGTCGACCGACTTGTACCTGCCGTCGCTGCCGGCGCTGGTCACGGCCTTCGACAGCGACATCGCCACGGTGCAGCTGACTCTCAGCGTCTTCCTGGTCGGCTTCGCCGTGGCGCAGCTGGTGTACGGCCCGGTGTCCGACCGCATCGGCCGGCGCCCGGCGATCCTGGCCGGGGTGACGATCTTCACCGCCGCCAGCATCGCCTGCGCGCTGGCGACCTCGATCGAGATGCTGATCCTGTGCAGGTTCCTGCAGGCGCTCGGCGCCTGCAGCGGGCCGGTGCTGGGCCGGGCCGTGGTGCGCGACCTGTACGGGCCCGAACGCTCGGCCCGCGTTCTCGCCTACATGTCGATGGCGATGGCGCTGGCCCCGGCGATCGGGCCGATCATCGGCGGCGTGCTGCAGCAGGAATTCGGCTGGCAGGCCACCTTCTGGCTGCTGGTCGGTTTCGGCGTGCTGATGCTGGGCTCGGTGCTCGGGCTGCTCGGCGAAAGCAACCGGCACCGCGACCCGCTGGCCACCAGCCCGGCCCGGCTGGTCCGCAACTACGCCAGCCTGCTGCGCCACCGCCGCTACATCGGCTATGTCGCGATCGTCGCCTGCAGCTACAGCACGATCTTCACCTTCATCTCCGGCTCGTCCTTTGTCCTGTCCGGCATGCTGGGCCTGTCGCCGCCGGCCTATGGCGCCTGCTTCGGCATCGTCTGCGTCGGCTATATCTGCGGCACCTTCGGGTCCGGCCGCCTGACGCTGCGAATGGGCATCAACCGCATGATCGCGGCGGGAACGCTGGTGATGCTGGCCGGTGCCGCGGCGATGGCGGGGCTGGCGGCCGCGGGCGTGTTCACCGTCTGGGCGGTGGTCGGCCCGTTCTTCGTCGTCATGATCGGCGTCGGCCTGACCTTTCCCAACGCCATCGCCGGGGCGATCGCGCCGTTCCCGGCCATGGCCGGCACCGCCTCGGCGCTGATGGGCTTCCTGCAGATGACGCTGGCGGCGCTGGTCGGCATCGCCATCGGCCACGCCACAGGCAGCGACGGCCTGCCGATGGCCTTCGCCGCGCTGCTGACCTCCCTCGGGGCGCTGGCGGCCTTCCGCTTCCTGGTCAGGCCTTCGAGCGGACGGCCAGCCGGAACGGCCTGATGTCAATCAGCTGCCACACCCCGCCGGTGACATAGGGGTCGGCGGCGATGATGGCGTCCAGCGTGGCCCGGTCCGGCACGTCGTAGAGAACGCTGGAGCCGATCATCCGGCCCTCATCGTCCAGGATCGCGCCGCCGGCGATGATCACGCCTTCCTCCGCGTATCGGCGGGCGCCGACCAGATGCTGCTCGCGCGCCGCCAGGCGCCGGGCCGGGGCCTCGGCGTCGTCGCCGTCCTTCGCGGTCACCAGGAACTGCATGGCTTTCCTCCCTTGTCGATCCGCCGAGCATAGCGGCGTTCGGCCCGGTCGCAACCGGCCCGGCGATCTGCTACCCAGGGGCACGAGTTTCGGGTGCCCATTCGGGTGGAGGACGAGATGAAGGTCGAGGGTCTGGCGGCGGTGGTCACCGGGGCGGGGTCGGGCATGGGGGCGGCGACCGCCCGGGCCCTGGCCGCGGCGGGCGCCAAGGTGGCGCTGCTCGACCTCAACCGCGACGCGGCCGAGGCGGTGGCGCGGGAGATCGGCGGCCTGGCCGTGGCCTGCGACGTCGGCGACGGCGAGTCGGTGGCGGCGGCGCTGCAGCAGGCACGGGCAGCGCACGGCACGGCGCGGATCGCGGTGGCCTGCGCCGGCATCGCCCCGGGCGCCCGGCTGGTCGGCCGCGACGGGCCGCACGACCCGGCGCTGTTCGAGAAGGTGATCCGGGTCAACCTGCTGGGCACCTTCCACCTGCTGCGCCTGTCGGCGGCGGCGATGGCGGCGGAGGAGCCGCTGCCGGCGGCGGCCAGCGCCTCGGGTGAGCGCGGCCTGTTCGTCGCCACCGCCTCGGTCGCGGCCTATGAGGGTCAGGTCGGCCAGGTCGCCTATTCCGCCTCCAAGGGCGGGGTGGTCGGGCTGACCCTGCCGGCGGCGCGCGACCTGGCGAAGAGCTGTATCCGGGTGATGACGGTGGCGCCGGGGCTGATCGGCACGCCGATGATCGAGGCGATGCCGCAGCAGGTCCAGGACAGCCTGATCGCCACCACCCTGTTCCCGCAGCGCCTGGGCCGGCCGGAGGAGTTTGCCCAGCTGGTGCTGCACATCGCCGCCAACGAGATGCTGAACGGGTCGGTGATCCGCCTCGACGGCGCCGTGCGCCTGGCGCCACGATGAGCAGCGCCCAGAAGCCGGGCTTCACCGAGCCGCCGTCGACCGACGACCTGATCGAGCTGGCGGAGGACGGGTTCGAGCGGATTCCGGCGCGGCTGCGCGCCATGGTCCGCGGCGTCGCCATCCAGGTGGTCGACTTTCCGGATGACGAGACGCTGGACGAGATGGGGTTGGAAAGCCCGTTCGACCTGCTCGGCCTCTACACCGGCACGCCGTTCGGGCAGAAGACCTTCGCGATCGCCACCCGGCCGGACATGATCTTCCTCTACCGCCGGCCGATCCTCGACTATTGGTGCGAGACCGGCGAGGACCTGGGCCATGTCGTCCGCCATGTGCTGATCCACGAGATCGGCCACCATTTCGGCTTCTCCGACGACGACATGGAGGCGTTGGAGCAGGAGGCGGACCGGGAGAGCTGAGGCGCTACCCCTCCAGCAGATGGCCGAGGGCGCGCAGCGGTCGCAGGCGGTCGCAGACGATCTTGGTGATCGCGAGCATCGGCACCGCCAGGATGGCGCCGGGCACGCCCCACATCCAGTACCAGAAGATCAGGGCCAGGATCACCGCCACCGGGTTGATGGTGAAGCGCCGGGCCAGCACCATCGGCGTGAACCACTCGCCCTCGGCGACATGGATGCCGAGATACAGCGCGGCGGGCAGGATCGCGATCCAGGCCGGGCCGTCGGCCACAAGCCCGACCGCCAGGAACAGCGCGACGCCGAAGAACGGGCCCAGGATCGGCACGAAGTTCAGGCAGAAGGCGACCGCGCCCCACAGCACCGGCGCCGGGATGCCGCAGGCCCACATCATCAGCGTGGTGGCGACGCCGACCAGGGCGTTGATCACGGTGACGGTCAGCAGATAGGCGGACAGGTCGCGCTCGATCTGCAGCGAGATCGACACCGCCTCCCGCTTCTCCATGAAGTTGGGCAGGATCTCGACGAAGCGGCGCAGGAAGATGTCGCCGAACACCAGCAGGTAGAACAGGATCAGCAGCGTCTCGAACAGGTGCGAGGCGACGGTGCTGGTGCCGGCGAAAACGGCGGTGACGATGTCGGTCGGGTGCTCCAGCAGCGAGCCGGCGCCGCCGAAATGCACGCCCAGCCCCTCCAGGCGGTCCTGCAGCCGGTGCAGGGGCTCGGCCACGAAGGCGAACTTGGCCTGCAGCGCCGGCCATTCGTTCGGCAGGTTGCCCGCCCATTCTGCCGCCGGGCTGGTCAGCAGCGCACCGATGCCGGCGAAGATCGCCAGCAGCAGCAGGATGGCGGCGATGGCGCCGATCGCGCGCGGGATCCGGGCCTTCTCCAGCAGCCGGACCAGCGGCTGCAGCAGCAGCTTCAGCACCACGGCCAGCACGATCGGCAGGACGATGTCCCGCGCCACATACAGCGCGACCGTCAGCGCCAGCAGGCACAGGATGCCGAGGAACACCGTCTTCGGGTCCTGCGGCAGCGGCATCTCCGGAAAATGGCCGTTGCCGTTGCGCCCATGGGCGGGGTCGATCGGCATGGGCGGGTCCTGCGGCGACGGGGGGAGGGCGGCCATCAAGCGTCGCCTGCCAGCGCGGCGGCGGCCCTGACCCGCAGCACCGGCAGCAGGTCCGCCTCGAACCACGGATTGCGCTTCAGCCAGCCGGTGTTGCGCCAGCTCGGATGGGGCAGGGGCAGGAATTCGGGCAGGCAATCACGCCAGGCGGCCACCGTCTGTGCCACGCTGGCCTGCCGTCTCGGGCCGAGATAATAGGCCTGGGCCAGGCCGCCCACCAGCAGGGTCAGCCGGATCCCGGGCAGCAGCGGCCGCAGCCGGGGATGCCAGGTGTCGGCGCAGATCCGCGGCGGCGGATAGTCGCCGCCCTTCGGGTCGGTGCCGGGGAAGCAGAAGCCCATCGACACCAGCGCCACCCGGTCCTCGTCGTAGAAGGCGTCGCGGTCCAGGCCCAGCCATTGCCGCAGCCGGTCGCCGCTGGCATCGGTCCAGGACAGGCCGGAGGCCTGCACCCGCGCGCCCGGCGCCTGGCCGACGATCAGCAGCCGGGCGGTCGCGGCCGCGCGCAGCACCGGGCGCGGCGCATGCGGCCACCGGCCGGCGCAGATCCGGCAGGCCCGCGCCGCCGCCACCACCGCCGCAAGATCGTTCGTCGCCGTCGTTGCCATGCATCCGGTCTAGGCCAGCCGGGGGCAGAGGCCAAGCACCCGCGATGTCCGGTCTCGGATGCGCCGGCCGCAGGGCGGGCCGGAGGCCGTCGGCGGTGGCCGTCAGCGCTTCGGGAACTCACCCGCCAGCAGCGCCTCGACCAGCTCCGGCACCAGCCGGGTCGCCGGGCCCTGGCGGCGGATGTGGAACACGCCGGAGGCCTCGCCCGGCTCCAGGTTCAGCTCGACCGTCAGGGCGCGGGCGTCCAGCGCCTGGTGGACGAAGGCGGCGGCCGGGTAGACGGTGCCGGAGGTGCCGATCGACACGAACAGCCGGCAGCCGGCCAGCGCCGCCTCGATCTCGGCCATCGCCAGCGGCATCTCGCCGAACCAGACCACGTCGGGCCGCATCCCGCCGGCCTCGCCGCAGCCGGGGCAGGGGGTGTCGACCGCCAGGTCGCCGGGCCAGGGGTGGCCGGCGCCGCAGGACAGGCAGCGGGCACGGTCCAGTTGGCCATGCATATGGATCAGGCGGCGGCTGCCGCCGCGCTCGTGCAGGTCGTCGACATTCTGGGTGACCAGCAGCACCGGGCCCGGCCAGTCCCGCTCCAGCCGCGCCAGCGCCGCATGCGCCGCGTTGGGCTGCACCGCTGGGTCGGCCAAGGTGCGGCGGCGGGCGTTGTAGAAGCCATGCACCCGGTCCGGGTCGCGCTCGAACGCCTCGGGCGTGGCCACATCCTCCAGCCGCACGCGGGTCCACACCCCGCCGGCGTCGCGGAAGGTGTCGAGGCCGCTCTCCTTCGAGATGCCGGCCCCGGTCAGGATCACGATCGGATCGCCGGGCTCGATTCGCTTCATCCGTCGATGATGATGGCGGCGGGGCCGGGGCTCAACGGCTCTTGTCGGCGCGCCGCGGCCCCCAATCTGTTGCCTATGACCGACGCAGCCGCCGCCCTGCCCGTCCCGCTGCCCCTGCCGCCCGATGCCATGGCCGACCTGGCCGCAGCCAAGGCGGTGCTCGACCAGGATTCGCTGGTGGCGCGGCTGTCGGCAATGGCCGGAACGCCGGTCGAGGCACTGAAGCGCAACCTGCCGGCCGGAGTGCAGTCCGTGCTCGACGGCGCCGTTCGCCGTGCCCTGACCACGGCGCTGAAGGCGGCGCTGCGCAGCGGCCCCGGCCGCCGGGTGCCGCGCGGGCCGGAGGCCTGGCTGCATCGCGGCTTGGCGGCGGCCAGCGGTGCCGCCGGCGGCGGCTTCGGCCTGCCCGGCACGCTGCTGGAGCTGCCGGTCTCCACCGGCCTGCTGCTGCGCCAGATCGCGGCCGAGGCCGCGGCGGCGGGCGAGGACCCGGCCAGCCCGGAAACCGCGATCGAATGCCTGAAGGTCTTCGCCATGGGCCGGCCCGACCCGTCCGACGATTCGGTCGAGACCGGCTATCTCGCCACCCGCATCGCCCTGGCCCGGGTGGTGCCGAACGCGACCGCGACGGTGATGCCGCGGCTGGTGTCGATGGTCGCCGCCCGGTTCAGCGGCCCGGTGCTGCTGAAGCTGTCGGCCCAGGCCGCCCCGGTGCTGGGCGCCGCCGCCGGCGCCGCGGTCAACCTCGCCTTCCTGGAGCATTTCCGGCGCCTGGCGCGGGCCCATTTCACCGTGCGGCGGCTGGAGCGGACCCACGGCACCGCGGCGGTGCGGCTGGCCTATGAGAGCCTGCGGCCGACCCTGCCGCCGCCGGACCTCACGGCATTGCCCAAGAGGCGCGGCCGAAGCTGATCCAACAGGCATAATTATCTATTAAATATTGTTATATAAATCTACATGACGCCGGGATATGTAAATTAATGGGTCGCGCCACGGCGCGCCGTTTCTGCCCGAGGCTGCCATGACCACCGACACGCTCGCCTTGCCGCTGCTCGACCTGTCCCGGCTCGATGCGGGGCCGGCGCCGCGCCAGGCCTTTCTGGATCAGCTGCGCGTGGCCGCCCGGGATGTCGGTTTCTTCTATCTCCGCGGCCATGGCGTGCCGGAGACGCTGGTGGCGCAGGTGAAAGCCGAGGCGCGCCGCTTCTTCGCTCTGCCGGAGGCCGACAAGCTGGCGATCGAGATGGTGCATTCGCCCCACTTCCGCGGCTACACCCGCGCCGCCTGGGAGCGGACGCGCGGCGAGCCGGACTGGCGCGAGCAGTTCGACATCGGGGCGGAGCGGACGGCGATCCCGCAGGGGCCGGGCGTGCCGCCCTGGCTGCGGTTGCAGGGGCCGAACCAGTGGCCGGCGGCGCAGCCGGAGCTGAGGACCGCGCTGCTGCGGTGGCAGGCGGAGCTGACGCGGGTGGCGATCCGCCTGCTCGAGGCCTTCGCCGTGGCGCTCGGCCAGGGCGAGGATGCGCTGGCGCCGATCTATGGCGACACGCCGAACCAGCACATCAAGATCATCCGCTATCCCGGCCGCGAGGCCACCGGCAGCAGCCAGGGTGTCGGCGCACACAAGGATTCGGGATTCCTGACCCTGCTGCTGCAGGACACCCAGCGCGGCCTGCAGGTCGAAGGCGAGGACGGGCGCTGGATCGATGCCGAGCCGGTGCCGGGCACCTTCGTGGTCAATATCGGCGAGCTGCTGGAGCTCGCGACCAACGGCTATCTCCGCGCCACGGTGCACCGGGTGATCACGCCGCCGGCCGGCACCGACCGGCTGTCGGTCGCCTTCTTCCTCGGCGCCCGGCTCGACGCCACCGTGCCGCTGCTCGACCTGCCGCCGGCCCTGGCGGCGGAGGCGCGCGGCCCGGCCAGCGACCCGCAAAACCCGCTGTTCCACGATGTCGGCCCGAACTACCTGAAGGGCCGGCTGCGCTCGCACCCCGACGTGGCGCAGCGCCACTATGCCGACGTCCTGGCGGCCCAAGCCGCCACCACCTGAACACGCCGCGCCACCTAAACCCACAGGTCCATCATGATCCGTACCCTGACCGCCCGCCTGGCGCGGGCGGCGATCGCTGCCGCCTTGCCCTTCGCCTTCGCCGGCGCCGCCCTGGCGCAGGACGCGCCCCTGAAGGTCGCCGCCGACGCCGTGCCGCATGCCGAGATCCTGGCCTTCGTGCAGAGCCAGGCGCCCGACCTGAAGCTCGACATCATCGAGCTGTCGACCGCGGTGAACCCGAACGAGCTGCTGGCGCATGGCGACGTCGACGCCAACTACTTCCAGCACCTGCCCTATCTGCGCTCGCAGGAGCAGGCGCTGGGCCAGAGTTTCGCCGTCGCCGCCACCGTGCATATCGAGCCGCTGGGCGTCTATTCCCGCAAGGTGAAGAGCTTCGCCGAGGTGAAGGATGGCGGCACCGTGGCGGTGCCGAACAACGTCACCAATCTCAGCCGCGCCCTCTATCTGCTGCAGGACCAGAAGCTGATCCGGCTGAAGGACGGCTTCGCCGAGCCGGACAAGCAGCTGGCGACGCCGAACGACATCGCCGAGAACCCGAAGCACCTGAAGGTGCTGGAGGTCGAATCGGCGCTGCTGCCGCGGGCGCTGGACGATGTCGACCTAGCGGTGATCAACGGCAATTACGCGCTCGAGGCCGGTCTCACCCCGGCGAAGGACGCGCTGGGGCTGGAGCAGGCCGAGGGCAACCCCTACGCCAACATCCTGGTGACGACGCCGAAGCTGGCGGACGACCCGCGGATCAAGCGGCTGGCCGAAGTCCTGACCTCGCCGGCCGTGGCCAAGTTCATCCGCGACCGCTATCAGGGGTCGGTCATTCCCGTCGGCGGCTGAGGAACGGCGCGGGCCTCACCGGGGTCTGCGCATCCACTCCACGGCGGCGTCGACGATCCCGCGGACGGGCAGCAGGCGGCACTCCGCCATGCCGACCGGTCCGCGGGCGACCAGCCCCGGCCGGCGGTCCAGCTCCGCGCCGATCGCCTCGAAATCGCCGGTGTCGTAGTCCGGCCCGTCGACCGTGATCCAGCGCCGCGCGCCGTCGACCCGTGCGGGCAGGCCGGTGCGCATGGTGCGGAGCATGCCGGCCTTGTGCTCGGCCAGGTGGAAGGACGTGCAGGTGGCATAGCCCGTCCCCAGGAACAGCACCCGGGCCTCCACCTCGTACAGCCGAGCCAGCGGGGAGCCCTCGCCCAGCCACGCATCGAGGGGATGGGGCGCGGCGACGGCCTCGGCCCCGGCGCCCCAGGCGGCGAAGGACACCTGCGGATGGGTGCTGCGAATCACGCCGGGCGCGGACCGGAAGGTCTCGGCGATGGCGCCGACGCCGCGCGTCGGCGACAGGCGGGGATCGTAGACCGGCATCTCCGCCCGGATCGGCTCGATCCACTCCTCCGGCACCGGCGGGGCCCGCCACTCCGCGGGATCGGACAAGCCGCTGGTGAAGGCCGGCATCGCCAGCAGGCCGGTCGGGCCGACCGCGGCCATCAGCGCCTCCACCACCGCCTGGGCTCCTCCGGCGACGAAGCCCAGCGCCGACAGCGAGCTGTGGACCAGCAGCCGGTCGCCGGCGCGGATGCCCAGCGCCTCCAGCCCGGCCCGCAGCCGGGACAGCGTGACCGGGCCGCCGCTCGTGCGCCGTATCGCCGCCGATTCGTCACCCATCGCAAAATCCCCGCTTCGACTCCACGCCGCACCAGGATCGGCCTTCATCCGCGGCCGGCGGCCAGGGTGTCGGCGCGGATGAAATCGATGAAGGCGCGCAGCGCCGCCGGCATCTGGCGCTGGCGCGGATAGTACAGGAAGAAGCCCGGGAAGGGCGGCGTCCAGTCCAGCAGCAGCGGCACCAGCCGCCCTTCCGCCAGCTCGGCCGTGACCATGCCCTCGAACACGAAGGCCAGGCCGGTGCCGTCCAGCGCCGACCGGATCAGCAGCCGCTGGTCGTTGTTGACGATCAGCGGTCCGTTCGGGCTGACCGACAGCTCCCGGCCGTCCTTCTCGAACTCCCAGGCATAGATCACGCCGCTCGGGAAGCGGTAGCCGAGGCAGGCATGCTCGGTCAGGTCGCGCGGCGTCTCCGGCCGCGGCCGCCGCGCGAGATAGGCGGGCGCGGCGACCACGACCAGCCGCTGCTCGCCACCGAAGCGCACCGCCACCATGTCGCGCTCCAACTGCTCGCCGAGGCGGACACCGGCATCGAAACCGCCGGCGACGATGTCGATCAGCGCGCTGGTGACCGAGACCTCCAGCCGGATCTCAGGATAGGCCTCCAGGAACCGCGCCAGCATCGACGCCAGGATCAGCTCCGCCGCCGGAATCGAGGCGGTGATCTTCAGCGATCCGGCCGGCTGGCGGCGGAACTGGTCGATCTCCCCGACGGCGACTTCGATGTCGCGGAAGGCGGGCTCCAGCCGGGCCAGCAGCCGCTCGCCCGCCTCGGTCGGCGTGACGCTGCGGGTGGTGCGGTTCAGCAGTCGGACGCCCAGCCGCTCCTCCAGCCCGCGGATCGCGTGGCTGAGGGCGGAGGCGGAGAGGGCCAGCTCGATCGCCGCCTTGCGGAAGCTGCGATGCCGCGCCACCGCGGCGAAGGCGGCCAGATCGGGCAGGTCGGGGCGAAGCATTGCTGAGTCCTGCTCATCAGCTCGTGCGCATATCTACGGCTTATCGCATGATCTCCCAACCCCCATTCTCCTGGCGTGCCGCAGCGGTCAGCGCGACCGGCGGCCACGAAAGCCAAGGAGAAGACCATGGACAGACGCTCTCTCGGCCAGGACGGCACCACCGTCTCCGCCATCGGCCTCGGCTGCATGGGCATGTCCGAATTCTACGGCCCGCGCGACGATGCGCAATCGCTCGACACCCTCGCCGCCGCGCTGGAGCACGGCATCGACTTCCTCGACACCGCCGACATGTACGGGTCGGGGCACAATGAGGAGCTGGTCGGCCGCTTCCTCAAGGGCCGGCGCGACCAGATGGTGCTGGCCACCAAATTCGGCATCGTGCGCGAGCCCGGCGTCGCCGGGCGGCGAGTCGACAACTCGCCGGCCTATATCCGGGCCGCGGCCGAGGCCTCGCTGAAGCGCCTCGGCACCGAAATCATCGACCTCTACTACATGCACCGCCGCAACCCCGACGTGCCGGTCGAGGATGCGGTCGGCGCCATGGCCGAGCTGGTGCGGGCCGGCAAGGTGCGGCAGATCGGCCTGTCCGAGGTATCGGCCGAGACGCTGCGCCGGGCCCATGCGGTGCATCCGATCGCGGCAGTGCAGAGCGAGTATTCGCTGTGGACCCGCGACCCGGAGCGGACCGGAGTGCTGGAGGCCTGCCGCGAGCTGGGCATCACCTTCGTCGCCTATTCGCCGCTCGGCCGCGCCTTCCTGGCCGGCGCGGTGACCGACACCTCGTCCCTGGCCGCGGATGATTTCCGCCGCGTCAATCCGCGCTTCGCCGGGGACGCGTTGGGCCAGAACCGGCGCCTGGCTGAGGCGCTGGGCGATTTCGCCTCGGATTTGGGCGCCAGGCCGGCCCAGCTGGCGCTGGCCTGGCTGCTGGCGAAGCACGGCAATGTCGTGCCGATTCCCGGCACCAAGCGCCGCGCCTACCTGGCCGAGAACGCCGCGGCCGCCGCGATCCGGCTGACGGCGGAACAGGTGGCGGCGCTCGACGCCCTGTTCGCGCCGGATGCCGTTGCCGGCGAGCGCTACAGCGAAGAGGGCTTGAAGGACGTCGGACTGTAACCGTCGGATGCCTTGCCGCCTGGATCCGTCCCGACTATCCAGGCGGCATGCGCATCCTGTTCGTCTGCACCGGCAACATCTGCCGCTCGCCGACCGCCGAGGCGGTGATGCGGGCCAGGCTGGCGGCCGCGGGACTCGACCACGCGGTCGACAGCGCCGGCACCCAGGGTTTCCATGCCGGCCAGCCGCCGCACGTTCCGGCAATCCGGGCCGCCGCCGTCCGCGGCTACGACCTGCTGCCGCTGCGCGCCCGCAAGCTGGAGCGGGCGGATTTCCGCCGCTTCGACCTGCTGCTGGCGATGGACCGCGGCCATCTCGATCGGATGCGCCGCCTGGCCGTCGCCGGCCCCGGCCGGATCGGCCTGTTCCTCGACCACGCGCCGGGGCTGGAGGGGCGGGATGTGCCCGACCCTTATTACGGCGGCAGCGCCGATTTCGAGCATGTGCTGGACTTGGTCGAGGCCGGCTGCGACGGGCTGGTCGCGGCGCTGCGCGACGGAAGGCTGGGCTAATCCGCCACGGCGCAGGTCGCCGACCGGCCGGCCTGCACCGCAGCGGTCCGGCCCGGGCCGAAGATCGCGAAGCTGATCACGGCCAGGACCCAGGCGCCGATGCCGCCATACAGCATCACCCAGCCGAAGCCCTCGACCAGCGCCCCGTGCACGGCGGCGGCCGACGGGTCCAGCGTCGCCAGCGCCGGATAGGCCTGCGGCAGCGCGGCGAGATTGCCGGCGGCGACGGAGGCGGCCAGCGCCTGCACCTGCGCCGCATCGAGAACGCTGGAGACGGCGGCGGGAAGGGACCAGCGGATTCCCTCCACCAGGATCAGCCCCATCATGGCGATGTTGATGGCCAGCGTGATCAGCCGGGCGCTGATGTCGATGCCGGACGCCATGCCCGCGCGGTTGGCGGGGACCGAGCCGGTGGTGGTGTTGGTCACCGACGTGTTGGTCAGGCCGAGCCCGATGCCGGCCAGCAGGGTGCCGGGCAGCACGGTCAGCCAGCCGGCCTGCGCGACGCCGCTGCCGAACCACATCAGCAGAAAGCCGGTGCCCATCGCGGCCATGCCGAGCGGGATCACGAGGCGCGGGCCGCCGCGCTGCAGCAGGCGGTCGGCCAGCGGCGGCATCACCAGGAACGGGATGGTGTAGGCCAGCAGCAGGAAGCCCACCGCCCGGCTGTCGAGGCCCAGCCCGCCCTGGAAGTAGATCGGCAGGTAGATCATGAACGGCCAGTAGCACCAGTTCATGCCGATGCAGCCGATGATCGCGCCGCTGAACCGGCGGATCCGGAACACCGAGAAATCGAACATCGGGTGCGGGTTGACCCGCTCCGCCACCACGAAGCCGGCGAAGGCGGCGACGGTCAGCACCGCCAGGCCGATCGCGGTGGCGCGGTCCAGCTCCATCCCCTGGGTGATCAGAAAGGCCAGGCCGAACACCGCCAGCGTCAGGGTGACGATGCCGGCGACATCCAGCTTCTGGGCGTGCGGGTCGCGCGATTCGCGGATGCCGATCAGGGCCGGGATCAGGGCCAGCACGGTCAGCGGCACGTGGATCAGGAACACCCAGTGCCAGCTCGCCCAGCTGGCGATCAGGCCGCCGATGATCGGGCCGAAGCCGAGGCCGATGCCGCTGATCACGCCCCAGGCGGTGAAGGCACGGCCGCGCTCGCGCTCGTCCTGGAACTGATGCGAGATGATCGCGATCACGCAGGTGAGCATGGCGCCGCCGGCCAGCCCCTGCAGGAAGCGGGCGGCGATCAGCAGCGATACGTCGTCGGCCAGGCCGCACATCAGCGAGGTGGCGCCGAAGGCGACGGTGGTGATGGTGAAGACGCGCTTGCGGCCATAGCGGTCGGCCAGGGTGCCGGTGGCCATCAGCACCGTGGTGCAGGCGATGGTGTAGGCGTTCATGATCCATTGCAGCCCGCGGAAATCGGCGGGCAGCGCGGTCTCCAGCGTCGGCAGGATGACCGGCACGCTGGAGATCTCGAGGCCGAACATCAGCGCGGCCAGGCAGACGCCGACCAGGGCGGCCATGTTCCGGGTAGATTGTGAAAGAGCCATGATCCTTCTCTCGAAGCGACAGGCCGCGCCGCCGCGCAAAGGCTTTGCGCGGCCGGTTCCGGCGCGGAGGGTGTCGGTGGGGGCTCGATCGGGCCTGGACGTGAATCTGGCCAATCCGCTTTCATGATGGAAATGAATTAATTTTGTGGCGTCCATTTTCCGCCATCATATATTTAGGTCATGGATTTCGACCCCGCCCTGCTGCGCGCCTTCGTTGCCGTCCACGATTCCGGCGGGTTCACCCGCGCGGCGGAGCGGCTGCACCTGACCCAGTCCGCGGTCAGCCACCAGATCCGGCGGCTGGAGGAACAGGTGGGCCGGCCCCTGCTGCAACGGACCACGCGCAAGCTGCTGCTGACCGAGGACGGCCAGGAGTTCCTGCGCCATGCCGAGCAGATCCTGCGGGCGCAGGATTCGCTGACCCGGCGCTTCCTGCCTTCCGCGGTCTCCGGCGTGGTCCGCTTCGGCGTACCAGAGAATTTTCTCGGCGACCGGCTGCCGCTGCTGCTGCGCCGCTACGCTCGCGATTACCCCCAGGTGCGGCTGGAGGTGGCGGTCAGCGTCTGCCTCGACCTGCGCGCCAAGGTCGAAGCGGGCGAGCTCGACCTCGCCGTGGTGATGTCCCTGCCGGGCGAGACCGGTGGCACGGTGCTGCGGCGGACGCAATTCGTCTGGGCAGCGGCCGAGGGCTTCGATTGGGCGCCGGGGACGTCGCTGCCGCTCGCCCTCGCTCCGCCGCCCTGCCCCTGCCGCGCCATTGCCGTCGACGCCATCACTGCTTCGGGCGTCGAGTGGCATACCGGCTTCACCTCGGGCAACCAGCACGGGCTGCGGGCGGCGGTGCTGGCGGGGCTGGCCGCGTCGATGATTGCCCGCGACGAGATCGAGCCGGGGATGAAGATCCTCGACGGCCGCCACGGCCTGCCGCCGCTGCCGGAGGTGGAGTTCGCCCTGATCTGGCGGCCCGGCACCACCCTGCCCTGCGCGCGTGAGCTCGGCCGACTGATCGTGGAATCGGCCGATGCCGCGTCGGCGCTCGCCCGCGTGGTCTAGGCGGCGTCCTGCGCTTCCGGTGCGGCGGTCGACACCAGGCGCGACTGCACGAAGTCGATGAAGGCGCGCACCTTGGCCGGGGGCAGGTGGCGCGACGGGATCAGCGCGTGCAGCGGGAAGCTCTCGCCGGTCCAGTCCGGCAGCAGCTCGACCAGCTCGCCGCGGTCGATCAGCCGCTGCACGCCGATCGCCTTGACCCGGGCGATGCCGACGCCTTCCAGGCAGGCGCCGAGCATGGTGCCGAACTCCGCCACCATCAGGCGCCCGGTCGCCCGCACCTCCGCCACCTCGCCGCCTCGGCGGAACGACCAGGCCCCTATCGGTTGGCCGGAGGCGGAGTCGCGCACCTGGATGCAGGCATGGCCGGCCAGGTCGGCCGGGGCCGTCGGTCGGCCATGCGCGGCAACATAGGCCGGCGACGCCACGGTGATCGTCCGCGTCTCCAGCAGCTTGCGCGACACCAGCGAGGAATCCGGCGGGTGCCCGAAGCGCACGGCGATATCGAAGCCCTCGCCCACAAGATCGCCGAGCTGGTCCTTGGCCACCAGCTCCAGCGTCAGCTCGGGGTACAGCGACAGGAACTCCGGGATATGCGGCGTGAACAGCAGGCGCGAGAAGAAGGCGTCGACATTCACCCGCAGCCGGCCGCGCACCGCGACGGCGGAACCGGTGGCGACGGTGACGGCATCCCCGATCCCGGTCAGCAGCGGCGCGATCTCGGAATAGAGCCGGCGTCCCTCGTCGGTCAGGGCCACGGCCCGGGTGGTGCGGTCCACCAGCCGGACCCCGACCCGCGCCTCCAACCGCGCCACCGCCCGGCTGACGCCGGAGCGGGACAGGCCCAGCGCCTCGGCCGCGCGGGCGAAGCTGCCGCCTTCGACGACCGCGGCGAGCACGCCGACATTGGAGATCACCCGTCCGTCGAAGGCCATCACACCCTCCGTTGATTCTGCGTCACCAGTCTTATGACTCAATGGCGCTCACGGCAACAGTCCGGCGCGCCTAGATCTTCGGCATCCGCTGAAGGAGACCAGGATGTACGCGATCACGGGAATCACCGGCCAGGTGGGCGGCGCGCTCGCCCGGCATCTGCTGGACGCCGGAGAGAGTGTGCGCGCCGTGCTGCGCGATGCGCGCAAGGGCGAGGAGTGGGCGGCGCAGGGCTGCGAGGTCGCGGTCGCCGGGATGGACGATGCGGCCGCCCTGACGAAGGCCTTCGCTGGCGCCACCGCCGTCTTCATCCTGCCGCCACCGGTGTTCGACCCGGAGCGCGGCTATCCCGAGGCGCGCCGGCTGGCCGACACCTTGGTGCAGGCGCTGACGTCGGCCCGGCCGGGCCGGGTGCTGGAGCTGTCGACCATCGGCGCCGGTGCGGCGCAGGATAACCTGCTGTCGCAGCACACGCTGCTGGAGGCGGCGCTGCGCGACCTGCCCCTGCCGCTGACCATCCTGCGGCCGGCCTGGTTCATCGAGAACGCGGCCTGGGACGTGGCCTCGGCCCGCGACGAGGGCGTGATCCGCAGCTTCCTGGCGCCGACGGACCGGCCGGTGCCGATGGTGGCGACCGCGGATATCGGACGTGTGGCGGCCGAGCTGATCCGCGAGGACTGGTCCGGCCAGCGCGTGGTCGAGCTGGAAGGGCCGCGCCGGGTGTCGCCGGACGGCCTGGCCGTCGCCTTTGCCGCCGCGCTCGGCAAGCCGGTGCGGGCCGAGCCGGTGCCGCGCGAGAGCTGGGAGGGCCTGTTCCGTTCGCAGGGCATGAAGAACCCCGGCCCCCGCATCCGCATGCTCGACGGCTTCAACGAGGGCTGGATCGAGTTCCGCGACGGCGGCCGCCACGCGCTGAAGGGTCGGATCGAGGCGGCGGAGGTGATCGCCGGGCTGGTCGCCCGCGGCTGAGGGGCAGGCGGGACCTTCGGCGGGCTGTGCTATCGTCGGCGGGGAATCGCGGACGCCGGATCGAGATGCATCTTCTGCGCATAGGCCTGGTGCTGGCCCTCGGCCTGTCCGGCCCCGCGTCCTGGGCGGATGAGTGGCCGCCGCTGCCGAAGCAGGGATTCATCTCCGGCCGGGCGGCGCAGATCGCCGATGTCGAAAGCGGCGATGCCGTCTTCGTCGCAGCCGTCGACGGCGAGGTCATCGGCCGGCCGATGGCGGTCCGGATCCCGCAATATGTCGCCGTGAAGGGGCCACCCCGGGTCAAAGGAATCCTCGTCCAGGCCGAGGAGGCCCAGGGCGTGGCGATGTACGGCATCCTGACCGCCGACGGCCAGTCGCTGGTCGCCCTGTCCTCGGATGTCGAGCTGTTGGGGACAAGACGGCCGAAGTGAGACCGTGCCCTACCCCTTGATCGCCCCCGCGGTCAGGCCGGCGACGATCTTGCGCTGGAACACCAGCACCAGGACGATCAGGGGCAGGGTCACCACCACCGAGGCCGCCATGATCGGGCCGAACGGATACTCGTAGCGGCTGCCGCCGGAGATGGTGGCGATCGCCACCGGCACGGTGCGGTTCTCGTCCGACAGGATGAAGGTCAGGGCGAACAGGAACTCGTTCCAGGCCTGGATGAAGGCCAGCAGGCCGGTCGAGGCCAGGGCCGGGCCCATCAGCGGCAGCAGCACGCTGACCAGCACCCGGCCGCGGCTGGCGCCGTCCATCAGCGCCGCCTCCTCCAGCTCGCGCGGGATGTCCTGGATGAATCCGGTCAGCACCCAGACGGTGAAGGGAAGGGTGAAGATCAGATAGGCGAAGGTCAGCGACCCGACCCGGTTGTACAGGCCGAACCAGCGCACCAGCTCGAACATCCCGGACAGCACCACGATCTGCGGGAAGATCGAGATCATCAGGATCACCAGCAGCACGGTCCGCCGCAGCGGGAAGTCCAGCCGGCCGAGCGCATAGGCGGCGCCGATGGCCAGCAGCAGCGAGATCCCGGTGGCCGAGCCGGCGACGATCAGCGAGTTCACGATCGACCCCAGGAACACCGGATCGTGCAGCAGCGCCTTGTAGTAGATCAGGTCGAACGCCGGCAGCAGCGTCGCCTCGAACAGCGACGCCCCGGTCTTCAGCGAGGACACGATCGCCCAGTAATAGGGGAACAGGGTGTAGACCAGTACCAGGACGACGGCGACGCCCAGCCCGATGGTCTTCAGCAGCCGGCGCCGGCGGTACCGGGCGGCGGTCCGGGCCAGGGAAGGGGCGGCCGCAACGGTCATCGGATGCTCGTCCGGTCCAGCCGGATCGCGCCGATGATGACGATGGCGATCAGGGCGATCAGCAGGAACACCCAGGTCGACGCGGCGGAGCCGTAGCCCAGCTCCTGGAAGCTGACCAGCTGGTTGCGGGCATAGATCGTCATGGTCATCGTCGGGTCGCCATTGCCGCCGAGGACGTAGCTGAGGTCGAACATGCGCAGCGCATCGAGGGTGCGGAACAGCACGGCGACGCCGAGCGGCACCCGCAGCATCGGCAGGGTGATCGAGGTCAGGCGCTTCCACCACGACACGCCGTCGACCCGCGCCGCCTCATGGATCTCGCCCGGGATCAGCTGCAGCCCGGCCAGGATCAGCAGCACCATGAAGGGCGTGGTGATCCAGACATCGACGAAGATGACGACGCCCAGCGCCAGCGACGGGTCGGCGGTCCAGGCCACGCCCGTGTCGATCAGGTGCAGGTCGATCAGCAGGCGGTTGATGATGCCGAACTGGTCGTGCAGCAGCCATTCCCAGATCTTGGCCGAGACCACGACCGGGATCGACCACGGCACCAGGATGGCGGCGCGCAGCACGCCGCGGCCGGGAATCGCTTCGTTCAGCAAGAGGGCGATGGCGAGGCCCAGCAGAGTCTCCAGCGCCACCGAGACGATGGTGAACACCAGCGTGTTCTGGACCGCCCGCCACCATTGCGGGTCGCGGGCGACGTCGATGAAGTTGTCGAGCCAGACGAAGCCGTAATTGGTCGGGTCGTCCAGGGTGGCGTCGGTGATCGAGAAGAACAGCGTGCGCAGCAGCGGCCACAGTGCCACCAGGGCCAGCGCCGCCAGCGTCGGCGCCAGGAACAGCCATCCGGCCCGCCGGTGGGATCGGGCGACGCGGCCGGTCATCGCATCCCTCTCACGCTTTCCCTTCCTGTCATGCCCGGGCTTGACCCGGGCATCCAGGGGCCGCCAGGGCGGTTCTTCGCGGCCCTGGATTGCCGGGTCAAGCCCGGCAATGACAAGAAAGGGGAAACGCGCATGGCCTCAGGGACGGCCTGTCACCACTTCGCCCGCTGGCGCAGGCGCTCCAGCTCCTTGGCCAGGGCGGCCACCGCGGCGTCGGGCTGCTCGTCGCCGGTCAGCACCGCGTGCACCGATTTCGAGAAGGCCTGCGACACCCGGTTGTAGCTGGCGCCGGTGGCGGCCGAGGGGCGGGCGATGCTGTCGGCGAAGGCAGCCTGCGTGTCCTTCAGGAAGGGCAGCTTGGCCAGCACCTCCGGGTCCTCGTACAGCGCCGAGACGGTCGGGTTGTAGGCGCCCTGGATCGCCCGGCGCTTCTGGTCGGCCGCGCCGGTCATGTAGCGGATCAGGCTGACCGCGGCCTCCTTGTTCTCGGAATACTTCGACACGCCGAGATAGGCCGGGCCCAGGCAGCCGCTCGACTTCTCGCCGGCGGCGCCGACCGGCAGCGCCGCCACGCCGACCTTGCCGACCAGGGCGCCGCCCGCGGCCTGCGAGGTGCCCCAGACATAGGGCCAGTTGCGCAGGAACACGGCCTTGCCGCTCTCGAACACGGCGCGGGAGCTTTCCTCGTCGTAGCCCAGCACGCCCTGCGGGCTGATCGTGTCGACCCAGCCATGCGCCAGGGCCAGCGCCTGGGCCGCCTTCGGGTTGTCGATGGTGACGTCGCCCTTGGCGTTGATGACCGTGCCGCCGCCGGTGCTGGCGACCCATTCGATGGCGTCGCAGGTCAGCCCCTCATAGGACTTGCCCTGCCAGACGAAGCCCCACATGTCGGCGTCGCCGGCCTTGCGCTCGCCGTCCTGCACCGCCTTGGCGGTGTCGGTCAGCTCGGTCCAGGTCTTCGGCACCGCCTTGCCGTACTTCTCCAGCAGGTCCTTGCGGTAGAAGATCAGGCCGGTGTCCATGTACCAGGGCAGGGCCAGCAGCTGGCCGTCGATGGTCGCGGCGTCGATCGTGGTCGGGAAGACGGCGTTGCCGCTCTGCTTGGCCCAGGCCTCGGCGGCGCTGCTGCACAGGTCGTAATCGGTGGCGCCGCAGAACAGCTTCACCGTCGCGGCATCGGCATCGGCCCCGGTCCCGGCGGCGGCGAAAGCGGCCAACGCGGCGGTCAGGGATAGGGTGGCAATCTTCACGGGTCCCTCCGTTCAAGCCTCTGTTTGCACTGTCTTGTTATTGTCACGGGCGGGTTGCTCCCGCCGTTCAGGTGGAGGCCGGGGCCTCGTGTCGGATCATCCCCAGCAGCTCGGCCTCGCGCGGCAGCGCCCGGCCGCCGTAATCGGTGGTGGCCAGCGCGCCGCAGCAGGCGGCCAGGGCCAGGCTGTCGCGGAG
>JAEKLZ010000291.1 GCA_019508225.1 Inquilinus limosus
TCCTGCGCGCCGGCCGCGAGCCGGCGGCGACCGACCGAGAGGTTGCGCCATGACGATGACGAGCCCCGCCGCGCCGGACGGCTTCACCTGGACCCTGCCGGCCGCCTGGTACCGCGACCCGGAGCGCTACGAGCAGGAGCGCCAGCGCATCTTTGCCCGGCACTGGATGCTGTTCACCTGGTCGGGCCGGCTGCGCAACCCGGGCGACTACGTCACCGGCACGGTCGCCGGCTATCCGGTCTTCGTCCTCCGCGGCGAGGACGGGCAGGTCCGCGCCTTCCACAATGTCTGCCGCCATCGCGGCGCCCAGCTGCTGACCAAGCCGGAGGGGCAGTGCCCGCGCCTCGTGGTCTGCCCCTATCACAGCTGGAGCTACATGCTGGACGGCAGGCTGAAGCGGTCGCCCGATTTCGGCTCCGCCCCTGCCTTCGACCCGGACGAATGGGGCCTGTACCGGATCGCCGCCGAGGAGTGGCACGGCCTGGTCTTCCTGCGGATCGCGCCGGAGGGGCAGGGGCTGCGCGAATGGCTGGGCCCGATCGACGCGCTGGCGGCCGACTATCCGCTGGAGCAGCAGCACTGGTTCGCCGAGAAGAACCGCGACTGCGAGGTCGACTGGAAGACCTATGGCGAGAACTACCTCGAATGCTACCACTGCCGGACCATGCATCCGGGGCTGTGCGCGTCGCTGGACATGGAGCGCTACCGCATCGACGTGCATGACGAGATGTTCCACCTGCACGCGCCGAAGCGGGATGGCGGGCTGACCCGCGGCGTCTATTTCTACCGCTTCCCGTTCCTGATGCTGAATCTCTACGATTGGGGCAGCTCGATCGCGACGCTGGAGCCGCTGGGCGCCGGCCGGCTGCGCCACATCAACTGGTACTTCTTCACCGATGTCTCGCCGGAGAAGGCGGCGGAGAACCGCCAGTCGATCGACTGGTCGGCCCAGATCGTCAGCGAGGACCTCGACATCATCACCGGGGTGCAGCGCAACCTGAACGCCGGCATCTACCAGCGCGGGCCGCTGTCGCCGAAGCACGAGCACGCCGTGCACGCCTTCCAGGACCTGGTCCGCCGCGGCATGACCGACCATCCCGCCCCGGCCCACCGCGCCGCCGCTGAATAGCCGCCCCTTCGCCGAGAGACCGATCGCACCATGACCACGACCTCCATTCCCCAGGGCAGCAGCACGACGGCCAAGCGCTACGACGCCATCATCATCGGCGCCGGCCACAACGGCCTGGTCTGCGCCAACTATCTCGCCCGCTCCGGCCTCAAGGTGCTGGTGCTGGAGCGCCGCAAAGTCCTCGGCGGCGCCGCGGTGACGGAGGAGATCGCACCCGGCTTCCGCGCCTCGATCTTCTCCTACCTGATGAGCCTGCTGCACCCGCGCATCATCCGCGACTTCGAGCTCAAGAAGCACGGGCTGCAGGTGCTGCCCTGCTCGGACATGGTCTCGCCGGTGTCGAACGACGACTACATCGTCTTCTCCGACGACATGGCCAAGACCCAGGCCAGCTTCGCCAAGTTCTCCAAGAAGGACGCCGCGATCTATCCCGAATTCGACCGCTACCTGCAGGAGGCGGCGCAGATCGTGCGCAAGCTCTTGTGGGAGACGCCGGTCGACCCGGCGCGGCGCGACTGGCGCGGCTTCCGCGACGGCGCGTCCCTGCTGTGGCGGCACCGCAAGATCGGCCGCAAGATGTACCGCGTCGCCGACATGCTGAGCATGAGCGCCTACGACTTCCTGCGCGAATGGTTCGAGGACGACCGGGTGATGGCGGTCCTGGCCTATTACGCCTCGATCGGCACCTTCGCCGGGCCGAAGACCCCAGGATCGGCCTACGTCATCATGCACCACATCATGGGCGAGCATGAGGGCGCCGGCGGCTGGGGCTTCATCAAGGGCGGCATGGGCGCGATCACCCAGGCCCTGGCCTCCTACGGCCGGACCATCGGCGTCGACCACGTCACCGAGGCCGAGATCAAGGAGGTGCGGCTGACCGGCGACCGGGCGACGGCGGTGACCACGACGAAGGGCGACACCTATTCGGCCCGGATCATCGTCTCCAACGCCAGCGCCAAGACGCTGTATCTCGACTTGATCGGCGAGGCGCATCTGCCGGCCGAGGTGCTGCGCGAGATCCGCGGCTATCGCAGCTTCTCCACCGCCTTCAAGATGAACATCGCCTGCGAGCGGCCGCCGCAATACCGGATCCTCGACAAGGTCAGGGCCGACGGCGCCTTGGGCAATTTCAGCTACCCGACCTACATGCACATCGCGCCCGACATCGACTATCTCGAACGCGCCTATGACGACGCGAAATACGGCTGGTATTCCAGCCGGCCGTTCCTGACCCCGGTGGTGCCGACCATCGTCGATGACAGCCTGGCCCCGCCCGGCAAGCATGTCGTCAACCTGTTCGGCGGTCATGCCCCCTACACGCTGAAGGGCGGCGACTGGGCGACGGAGAAGGAGAATTTCCGGAAGACGGTCTTCGACACGATCGAGGACTACGCCCCTGGCTTCTCCAACGACGTGATCGAGGCCCAGTTGCTGGTGGCGCCGGACATCGAGCGCATCGTCGCCCTGCCGCAGGGCCACATCTTCCATGGCGAGCTGTCGACCGACCAGCTGTTCTTCCAGCGCCCGGTCTCCGGCTATGCCGATTACCGCACGCCGTTCCGCGGGCTTTACATCTGCGGCTCGTCGATGCATCCGGGCGGCGGCGTCTCCGGCATCCCGGGCCACAACGCCGCGCGCGAGATCCTGCGCGACGTCAAGGCCCGGCGGGCGTGAGGCGAATGCTCCTTTGCGTTGCCTCTCCCGCTTGCGGGAGAGGTCGGAGACGCAAAGCGGCTCCGGGTGAGGGCTCTTTGTCGAGGCCCGGGCCAGCCCTCACCCGGTCGTCCTGCGGACGCCCGACCTCTCCCGCCAGGCGGGAGAGGCAATGTGAGGCGGACGGCGGCAGGCCGATCGGCTGGAGAGACGGACGATGACCGAAGGCGAACACACCGATCCGGAGCTGCCGGGAACAGACACCGACCCGTCCCCCCGCGACCCGGTCGACACGATCGGGCCGCAGATCCGCGAGCTGCGGCAGCAGCGCGGCCTGACGCTGACCAGGCTGGCCGCCACCACCGGGCTGTCGGTCGGCCACCTGTCGCAGGTCGAGCGCGGGCTGTCGACGCCGACGATCCGGCAGCTGCAGCTGATCAGCAGCGCCATGGGCGTGACCATCGGCTGGTTCTTCCGCGACCCCGCGCCGCGGGACGACGAGGACCGGGTCGTGGTCCGCGCCGGCCGGCGCAAAGTGTTGGACATGGGCGGGCTCGGCCTGACTGACGAGCTGCTGGTGCCGAACCTCGACGGCCAGCTCGAGCTGCTGCTGTGCACCATCCAGCCCGGCGCCGGCAGCGCCGACAGCTACACCCATGAGGGCGAGGAGGCCGCCTTCATCCTGTCCGGCGCGCTGGAGCTGTGGGTCGACGAGAAGCTCTACGTGCTCGGCGCCGGCGACAGCTTCGCCCTCGCCAGCACCCGGCCGCACCGCTACCGCAACCCGGGCCCAGGCATCACCCAGGTGATCTGGGCGATCACCCCGCCCAGCTTCTGAGAAGAGCCCGATACACCGACGAGCCTGTCAAAAGATCGTCATGGCGAGCCCGAAGGGGCGTGGCCATCCAGGGCCGCTCGCACCCGGCCCCTGGATGGCCACGGCGCTGCGCGCCTCGCCATGACGGTTTTTGTTCATCCAGGCCGGGACGATAGGGGCACAGGCCCGCCGTCACCCCGCCCGGCGCTGCTTCTCGCTATGGTTGACGACCTCGCCGACATCGCCGAAGGCGATGGCGTTGCCCTGCTCCGGGATGATCTGCTGCTTCTCGAGATCCAGCTCGGCGACGACGATGTCGTCCTTGTCGCCGTTCGAGTTGATCACCTCCAGCCGGTCGCCGGGCCGGCTGCGCTTCAAGATCACGAGCGGATCCATGATGGGCTCCCTTGCGGTGCGTTCCATCCATCAACACCGCCAAGGCCACCGCAGTTCGGCCCGGAGTCGGTCATTTCCCTGCGCGGCGCTTCGCCCGCGCCGCCCGATGGAGACTCTCGGCCAGGATCAGCAGGCAGCCGGCGAGGATCAGCAGCGCGCCGCCGAGCCCCGGCAGCCCGGCCCACCGGACCGCCGCGGCAACGGCCGCGATCAGTGCGATCGCGGCCAGCGCCAGGGCGCCGTCGTCGATGAACAGGCCCAGCAGCTCGGCCAGAACGGCCTTGATCGTGGTCATGGCGTGGCTCCTCGGGCCGATGGGCTGGTGGACGGCCGCAGCAGCCGGATGGCTGCGAACGATACGGCCGCGACCAGCGCCAGGATGCCCAGCAGCGCCAGGTCCGCGCCCGGCCAGTCGGCGCCCAGCCCCTCGCCGGTCCAGAACACGCCGAAGGAGGTCAGCAGCAGGCCGACGGCGAATTTCAGCGTGTTCTCCGGCACCCGGGACAGCGGCTTGTGCACCGCCAGCCCGATGACCAGCACCAGCAGGCAGGCCGCGGCGGCGCCCAGGCTGGCATAGCCGATCATGCCGTGGCCGGCACCGACGGCGATGACGATGAACACGACCTCGGTGCCCTCCAGCAGCACCGCCTTGAACGCAGCGATGCCGGCCAGCCAGTCGGCCCGGCGCTCGGCGCTGCGGCGGCGCAGCTGGTCGGTCTCCGCCGCGAAGGCGCGCGCCTCATCGCGCAGCGCGATCAGGCCCGACGCCCGCAGGATCGCCTTCCGCAGCCAGCGCAGCCCGAACAGGATCAGCAGCGTGCCGATGACGAATTGCAGCGCCTCGATCGGGATCAGCTCCAGCAGCGGGCCGAGCAGCAGGACCAGCACCGCCAGCACTCCCAGGGCGGCCGCGGTGCCGATGAAAGCCGGCCGCCAGCTCTGCGACAGGCCGACGGCGAGGATGATGGTGAAGGCCTCCACCACCTCGACGAAGGAGCCGAGGAAGGAGGCGGTGATGGTGGAGATGATGGCGGTGGTGCTGGTCATGGCGTCCGTTTCGGCCCTCGTCTCAGCCAGAGCTTGTCGATCTCGCCGCGCAGGGCGCCCAGCGTCTCCAGGCCGACCAGCGCGCGCTCGCGGTCGCGGGCGGCCAGGGCGACGACCAGCGCCTCGATCAGCAGCATGGTGCCGGCATGCATCGACAGGTGGTCGGCCCGGCCGCGCGGCACCGGCAGGATCCCGGCGACGCGGTCCTGGACGAAGGGCCCGAGATTGTCGCTGACCAGCAGCACCGGCACCCGGTGCCGTTCGGCGACGTCCAGCGTCACCGCCACCTCGCGGTAGAGCGGCGCATAGGCGATCAGCACCAGGGCATCGCCCTCGGCGACCCGCAGCAGCCGGTCGGCCAGGCCGATGCCGGTTGCCGCGAGCGACTCGCTGGGCAGGCCGATGCGGCTGAACTGCAGCGCGGCGTATTCGGCCAGGCTGCCGGACGGCCCGATGCCGAAGACATGCCGGTGCCGGGCGGCGGCCAGGATCTCGACCGCATCGGCGAAAGGCTGCTGGAACTCCGGCCGGGCCAGGGCCTCGGTCGCCTCGCGATGGATCGACAGGACGTGCTGCAGCGCGCCGGCCGAATCCTCGCCGGCCGCGTCGAGGGTGCGGCGCATGCGGGTGTCCGGCGTGGTCGACCCGGTCAGGTCGGCCAGAAGCGCCTCGCGCAGCTGCGCCAGCCCCTCGAAGCCGAGCGAACGCGCCGTGCGCACCACCGTCGCGTCACTGGTGCCGGCCCGGGCTGCGATCTCGGCGGCGGAGGACAGCAGGGCCGCCTCCTTCTGCGCGACGACAAAGCGGGCGACCCGCTGCTCCGCAGGTGACAGCCGGCTGAGCGCCGCCTCGACGCGCTGGTCCACCGGGAGGAGGGCTGGATCGGTCACGTCTGGACACGCTGACGTTGCAACTGCTACAAATACTCATACACGAAGCAACTGCTACAGAGAAGTGTGGAGGTGAGACCTTGCCGCCATCGGGTCAGGCGTCGTCCCGGCGCGCGGCGGACAGGATCGTCTTCAGGTGATCGACGATGCGGGCGGCGTTGGTCGGCCGGACGGCGGGGGCGGCCTCCACCTCCCGCGGGGCACCCAGGCGATCCGGCTCGTACCAGCCGTCCGGGGCATCGCCTGCCGCGGACCCGTCGAGCGGATCATCGGCCGCGGAACGGACGATGGACAGTTTCGGCTCGGATATCGGCTTGCTGTCGCCAGACATTTCTAACCTCTGAACCGGGTATCAGGAGGAAATTGCAACGGAGCTCATATATAGTTTAGCTGAATGGCTTGATGAGCTTGGTTAAGATAGATAACGGATTTTTAATATTGGCCTCAATTTGCGGGTCATTGCTCTGCCATGGCCAACTATATTTTTTATGTTAGAGATTTATGGTGAGGTTTTTCTACTCGAAATCGAGTTGTGGTTGATGGTGTCCGGTCTGGGCTGGGCCGTTGGGAGTTGCGCGTTGCGATGAGGATCCTGCTGATCGAGGACGATGCGGACACCGCCGCCTATGTCGCCGAAGGCCTGACGGCCAACGGCCATGTGGTCGAGGCGGTGGATGAAGGGCCGCGCGGCTTCCTGGCCGCCGCCAGCGGCGCCTTCGACCTCCTGGTAGTCGACCGGATGGTGCCAAGGCTCGACGGCCTGGCCCTGGTGCGGCGGCTGCGCGCCGCCGAGGTCGCGACGCCAGTGTTGTTCCTGACCGCGATGGGCGAGATGGAGGACCGGGTGGCGGGGCTGGAGGCGGGCGGCGACGACTACCTGCCGAAACCCTTCGCCCTGCCGGAGCTGCTGGCCCGGATCGAGGCGCTGGGCCGCCGCGCCCGCCAGAACACGGCGGAGACGGTGCTGCGCTGCGGCGACGTCGAGATGGACCTGCTGCGCCGGTCGGTCACCCGTGCCGGCGACCCGGTCGAGTTGATGCCGCGCGAGTTCCAGTTGCTGGAATACCTGCTGCGCAACGCAGGCCATGTGGTGACCAAGACCATGCTGCTGGAGAATGTCTGGCACCTGCGCTTCGACCCGAACACCAATGTCGTCGAGGCGCATATGAGCCGGCTGCGCAGCAAGCTGCACCGGCCGTCGGCGGGCGAGCCGATCACCACGATCCGGGGCGCGGGCTACCGCCTTGGCCCACCGGCCTAGCCCGTTGTCGCAGGCCCGGATCCTTCGCACCACCAGCTTCCGCCTGACCGCGCTGTACACGGCGGTGTTCGGGGCGTCGGTCGCGGTGATCCTCGGCATCCTCTACTGGGCCACCGAGGGCTACACCGAGCGCCAGTTCGACAGCACGCTGGCCACCGTCGTCACCCAGTTGACGGAGGACTATCCCAACGATCCGCCGCAGGAGATCGCCAGCGACATCGAGCAGAGCCTGACGCAGGATCCCGCCGGGCCCGGCTATTACCTGTTCCAGGCCGCCGACGGCCGCCGCCTGGCCGGCAACCTGCCGGTGATGGCGCCGGCGCCTGGGCCGATCGACCTGGTCATCCCTGGCGGCAAGGATGGCGGCGAGCAGCGGCTGCGCGGCATCGGCAAGGTGCTGGCCGACGGCGCCTTCGTCCTGGTGGCTGCCGACCGGGCGCCGATCGACGACCTGCAGGCGCTGTGGCTGCGCGGACTGGGCTGGGGGCTTCTGGCGACGGCGGTGCTGGGCGTCGGCGGCGGGCTGCTGGTCAGCGCCGGCGTGCTGCGGCGGGTCGACGCCATCAACCGGATCTGCCTGAAGATCATGGAAGGCGACCTGAGCCAGCGCCTGCCCGGGCGCGGCACCGATGACGAGTTCGACCGGCTGACCGCTATCGTCAACGCCATGCTGGACCGGATCGAGGCGCTGCTGGGGGGGCTGCGGCAGGTGTCGACCGACATCGCCCACGACCTGCGCACGCCGCTCGGCCGTCTGCGGCAGCAGCTGGAGGGGGCGCTGCTGCGGTCGGGCACGGCCGCCGAATATGAGCGATCGACCGAGCGGGCGATCGCCGAGGCCGACCGGCTGCTGGCCATCTTCAACGCGCTGCTGCGCATCGCCCAGGTCGAGGCCGGCAGCCGGCGCCGGGGCTTCGCCCGGATCGATCTCAGCGCCCTGGTCGGCACGGTCGCCGATGTCTTCCAGGCCACGGCCGAGGAACAGGACCGGGCCATCCGCTGCCGGATCGCGCCCGGGGTGGCGGTCACCGGCGACGCCGACTTGCTGTCCCAACTGGTCGCGAATCTGATCGATAACGCCCTGCGCCACACCCCGGCCGGGACCGGCATCGACATCGGCCTGTCGCGCCGGCGCGACGGGCGGGCCGAGCTGGTGGTGGCCGACCGGGGGCCGGGCATTCCAGCGGAGGAGCGCGAGCGGGTGTTCCGCCGCTTCTACCGGCTGGAGCAGAGCCGCCACACGCCGGGCAACGGGCTGGGTCTCAGCCTGGTCGCGGCGACGGCGCAGCTGCACCGGGGCGAGGTCTCGCTCAGCGACAACCAGCCCGGGCTGCGGGTCACGCTGCTGCTGTCCTAGGCCGGTCGCGTCAGCCGGCCTCCGGCCGGAACTCGCTCTCAAGCCCGCGCAGCAGGTCGATCAGGCGGCGGCGGAAATGCTCGGCGAAGCGGTCGGCGGCGCGGGAGCGGGGCTGGCCGGCGGCGAAGGCCAGGCCGAACTGGTTCCACAGCCGCGGCCGGAACGGCCGGATGGCGATCGGCAGCTGCCGGAAATGGCTGGCCATCAGCGCGTTGACGATGGTCACGCCCAGCCCCTGCGCGGCGAAGGCGCAGGCCGAGCCGACCGAATGGGTCTCGACCCGCACCTGCGGCCGGAACTGCACGCGTCGGAACATCTGGTCGATCTCCGCCCGCGCCGGGCGCTGCCGGCCCAGCAGCACCAGCGGCTCGCCCTCCAGGTCCTCGACCGACACCACCGCCTTCTCCGCCAGCCGGTGACCTTCCGGCATGACGCAGACGCTGGTGGTGCGGGCGATGGCGACCGTGTCCATCCCGGCCTCGCCGGTCGGCAGCCGGACGAAGCCGAGATCGGCCTGGCGGGTCAGCACCGCGCGCTCGGTCTCGTGATAGGCGCCGGACAGGATCTCCAGCGCGACATTGCCGTGGTCCGCCAGGAACTCCTCGACGATCAGCGGAAGGATGGTCTGCGACATGCTGTGCGGCACGCCGATGCGCAGCAGGATCTGGTCGGAATTGCCGGTCCGCAGCGCCTCCGCCACATGTTGCACCCGCTGCACCCCGTCGACCGCGTCCTCGACCGAATCGAGCAGGCCGATCGCCTCCGGCGTCGGGATCAGCCGGCCCTTCTCGCGGGCGAACAGCTCCAGCCCCAACTCGGCCTCCAACTGGGTCAACAGCCGGCTGACCGCCGATTGCGACAGGTCCAGCCGGGCCGCCGCGGCGGTGGTGGAGCCGCTGCGCATGATCGCCTTGAAGGCCTCAAGCTGCTTGACGTTCATGCCGGCCGCGCCGATATCCGCGACATGAAGCACCGGGCAGGGCCGCGCCAGCGCATGAAATGCGCATAGCCCGATGCGGATTCCGCATGATGTTGCGGGCTGTTCTGTCCCACGCCTAACGTCCCCCTCGCCACGCCGGGTCCACCCGGCCGGCCCATCATAAGCGAAGCAGGGACGCAGATGCGGGATTCGCGCGCCGGGACGGGAGCCAGCATTTCTCACACTGCCTGCGCCCTGCGCCGTCGCCACAGGCCGGCAGGGCAGGAGAGCGGCGCAGCGCGATGCGGTGGCATCGGGCAAGCCGTTCGACGAACCCTGCCGGCCTGTGGCGACGGCCCGGAGGGTCGCCTTGCGACGGCCGCCTGCGAGGGCGGACCGCTCAACCGTATGGCCAGATACGCTTTTCGCGTCCCGCCCCCGCATTCGACTCGTCGCAAGGCGACGCAGGGCGCAGGCAGTGTGAGAAATGCTGGCTGGGGCCGGCCATGACCGTCTTCATCATCCGCCGGCTGGTGCAGAGCGGCTTCGTGCTGCTGGTCACTTCCGTCCTCGTCTTCCTCGGCGTCTATGCCATCGGCAACCCGATCGAGATCCTGGTGCCGGCCGACGCCTCGCAGGCCGAGATCGCCCAGGCGGTGCAGTCGCTCGGCCTCGACCAGCCGCTGTGGCGGCAGTACCTGACCTTCCTCGGCAATGCGCTGCATGGCGATCTCGGCCGGTCCTTCGTCTTCAACCAGCCCTCGATCAGCCTGATCTTCGAGCGACTGCCGGCGACGCTGGAGCTGGCCTTCATCGCCCTGCTTCTGTCGCTGGTGATCGGCATCCCGCTCGGCGTGCTGTCGGGGCTGAAGGCCGGAAGCGGCTTCGACCGCACGGTGATGACCGGCTCGATCCTCGGCTTCAGCCTGCCCAGCTTCTGGCAGGGGATGATGCTGATCATGATCTTCTCGGTCATGCTCGGCTGGCTGCCCTCCACCGGCCGCGGCGCCACCGGCGAGATCCTGGGCCTGCACACCAGCCTCGCCAGCTGGGACGGCCTGACCCATCTGATCCTGCCGGCGATCAACCTGTCGCTGTTCAACGTCTCGCTGATCATCCGCCTGACCCGCAGCGGCATGCGCGAGACCCTGCCGCTGGACTTCGTCAAATTCGCCCGGGCCAAGGGGCTGACCGAGCGGCGGGTGATCTTCGTCCATGTGCTGAAGACCATCCTGATCCCGATCGTCACCGTGATCGGCATGGAGTTCGGGTCGCTGATCGCCTTCGCCACGGTGACCGAGACCATCTTCGCCTGGCCCGGTGTCGGCAAGCTGATCATCGACAGCATCATGCGGCTCGACCGGCCGGTGATCGTCGCCTACCTGCTGATCGTGGTCGCCATGTTCATCGTCATCAACCTGGTGGTCGACATCCTGTATTCGGTGCTCGACCCCCGCGTCCGGCTGTCCGACGCATGAGCGACGCCGTGATCCCCCGCAAGCCGCTGCTCGGCGACGGCATCCTGGCCCAGGCCCTGCGCGGCATCCTGGACAGCAAGGCCGCGACGCTCGCCGCCATCGCCTGCCTGGTGCTGGTCGCGGTCGCCATCCTGGCGCCGTGGATCGCGCCGCAGGATCCCTACGACCTGGCCTCGCTCAGCATCATGGACGGCCGCCTGCCGCCGGGCAGCGAGGGCATGGACGGCTGGACCTACTGGCTGGGCACCGACGCCCAGGGCCGCGACATGCTCTCGGCGATGCTGTACGGGCTGCGCACCAGCCTCAGCGTCGGCGTGCTGTCCGGCGTCTTCGCCCTGGCCGTCGGCACCACGCTCGGCCTCGTCGCCGCCTATTTCGGCGGCAAGATCGACACGCTGGTGATGCGCGTCGTCGACCTGATGCTCGGCTTCCCGACCATCCTGGTCGCGCTGATGATGCTGGCCGTGCTGGGGCAGGGGGTGGGCAAGGTCATCCTGGCCCTGGTGGTGGTGCAATGGGCCTATTTCGCCCGCGCCGTCCGTGCCGCGGCGCTGGTCGAGC
>JAEKLZ010000292.1 GCA_019508225.1 Inquilinus limosus
GCCGTCGACCAGCATGTGGCGGCCGATATGCCGCGGCGGGAACACGCCGGGCAGGGAATAGGAGGCCTGGACCACCTCCGACACCCGGCCCTCGCGCAGGCAGACTTCGTGGCCGGTGAACAGGTCGACGCAGACAGCGCCGAACGGCACGCCGAGATCCTCGACCCGCAGATCGCCGAAGCTCTGGTCCAGCAGCCGCCCCAGCTTGCGGCCGCTGATCAAGGCCGGCAGGCCGAGGCCGAAATCGAGATAGGAGACCATGCGGTCCCGGCTCAGCCCGCGGGCCCACGCCTCCAGCACGTCGAGCCGGCCGGAGAGGTGGGCGGCGCCGGCCAGGGCGCCGACCGAGGTACCGCACACCACCTGCGGCTTGATGCCGGCGTCATCGAGCGCCCGCAGCACCCCGATATGGGCCCAGCCGCGGGCGATGCCGCCGCCCAGCGCCAGCCCCAGGACCGGCGGGGCCGTGCCGCCGGAATCCAGGGTCACGAGGCCCGCCGGATGCGGCCGTCGACCTTTGGCGCCACCGTCTTCATCGCGGTGACGTAGTCCATCACCACCGTCGCCATCAGCCGCGCCGCCGAGGCGTCGACCAGCACCTTGCCCTTGGTGAAGGCGGCATAGCCGTCGCCGCCGCCGGCCATGTAGTCGTTGGTGGCGACGCGGTAGACCGCGGCATCGTCCAGCGGCTTGCCGTCGACCGTGACCGAGATGACGCGGCTGCCGGGCGGCTTGGCCGGGTCGTAGACGAAGGCGAGGCCGGAGACCTGCGGGAAGCGGCCGGCGACGGCCTCGACCTGGGACACGCCGTTCTCCAGCCCGGCGCGGATCTCGGCGCCGGTCAGCTCCAGCAGCACCGCGACGTTGCCGAAGGGCAGCTCGGCCAGGATGTCCTTGCGGGTCAGCTGGGTGCCGGCGGCGATCAGCCGGTCGCCGCGGACGCCACCGCCATTGATGATGGCGATCTGCGCGCCGGTGGTGCCCCAGCGCAGCCCGTCGGCGATCAGGTTGCCCATCGTCGTCTCCTCGGTACGCACCGCGCCGCGCTGGCTGTCGAGCTCGACCGAGGTGGTGCCGATGACGATGCCCAGCGCGTCGTCCAGCGCCTTGCTGAAGGCGTCGACCTTGGCCTGGATCTCGGGGTCGGGCTCGACCCCCGCGGTCGTGCGCACCTCCCAGCTCGGCAGCACCGCGATCACCGGCCCGTCCTTGGTCTCGCGGGTCGAGATCTCCAGCTCGACCACGCCGAGATAGTGCGAATCGTAGCCGGCCTTGAAGATCAGGACGTTGTTCTCGTAGAACATGATCGGGTCGTGGTCGTGCCCGCCCAGCACCAGGTGCAGACCCTTCACCGACTGCGCCAGCTGCCGGTCCTGGGCGATGCCGAGATGGGTCAGCGCCACCAGGATGTTGGCGCCCTCGGCCTTCAACGCCTCGACCGCCTGCTTCGCCGTGGCGATGATGTCGGGGAAGCTGATGTCCGGCCCGGGGCTCGACAGCACCGCCGTGTCCGGGGTCAGGATGCCGAGGAAGCCCACGGTGTAGTCGCCGACCTTGCGGGTGGCGGTGGCGACGCCGCCGCCGAAGGGCTTGCCGTCCTTGCCCAGGACATTGGCGCCGAGCCAGGGGAATTTCGATTCGCCGATCCGCTGCGCCGCCAGCTCCGGCCCGTAGTCGAACTCATGGTTGCCCCAGACCGCGTAGTCGACGCCGACGGCGTTGAACAGGTCGATCATCTGCGAGCCCTTGGTCAGGCCCGACATCACCGAGGGCGACAGCGTGTCGCCGCCGAAGGTGGTGATGCTGTGCGGGTTCTCGGCGCGGGCCTGCTTCAGCAGGGTGGCCAGCTGGCCGAAGCCGCCCTGGCCGCGGACCGGGCCGATCTCGTAGACGTCGTTGACGTGCAGGAAGGTCAGGCGCAGCGGCGCCGTTGCCGCCCACCCGGGCAGCGGGGCGGCGGCGAACACGGTGGCGAGCATGACCTGGCGGCGCGACGGGCCCTGCATGGCTGGATCTCCCTCCGGATGACGGTGCCAGAATGGACCGGCCCGCAGCCGGATGTCATCCTCCGCTGCGTTGCGGACCGGTGACAAGCGAGCGGATCGGATGACCCAGGGCAGCCTCTACCATCCGGCCACCGCCGATACCGCCCGCACCGTCCCGAGCTATTGGGAGGCGACCGCCGGGCCAGCGCCGGAAGGCTGCGCGCCGCTGGCCGGCGACGAGGCCTGCGACGTCGCCGTGATCGGCGGCGGCTACACGGGTTTGTCCGCGGCTTTGCACCTGGCCCGCGATCTCGGAATCGACGTCCGGGTGCTGGAGGCCGGGCCGATCGGCTGGGGGGCCTCCGGCCGAAACGGCGGCTTCAACTGCGTCGGCGCCGCCAAGCTGTCCGGCCCGGCCATGCTGAAACGCGTCGGCCGCGACGAGGTGCGGCGCTACTACGCCGCCCAGGTCGAGGCGACCGAGCTGGTGGCGGCGCTGGCCCGGGACGAGGGCATCAATCTCGACCGCCAGGGCGATGGCGTCATCAGCGTCGCCCACAAGGCGAGCCGGGTGCGCGAGCTGGAGGAGGATGCGCGCTGGGAGCGCGAGGTCGCCGGCCTGACCTCGACGCTGTGGAGCCGGGACGAGCTGCGCGAGCGCGGCTATGCCGGGCCGGAGGCGCATGGCGCGCTGCACCACGCCGCCGGCTTCGGCCTGCACCCGCTGAAATACCATCGCGGCCTGACCCGCGCCGCCCTGGCCCGCGGCGTCAAGATCCACGACCGCAGCCGCGTCACCGGCTGGCAGCGCCAGGGCGGCGGCCACCGGCTGGTCACGGCGGGCGGCTCGCTGCGGGCGAAACGGGTGCTGATCGCCACCAACGGCTACACCACCGACGGGCTGCATCCGTATCTGGCGGGGACCTTCCTGCCGGCCCTGTCCAACATCGTCGTCACCCGGCCGCTGACCGAGGCGGAGCGCGCGGCCCAGGGCTGGACCACCGAAACGCCGCTGTCCGACACCCGCAACCTGCTGTTCTACTTCCGGTTGCTCACGGACGGGCGGCTGCTGCTGGGGTCTCGCGGCGGCACCTGGGGCAGCCCGGAGGCCGCGGCGAAATACCGGCGCTGGCTGGAGGGCCGGATCGGCATCGCCTATCCCGCCTGGCGTGGCGTCGAGACCACGCATTTCTGGTCCGGCCTGGTCTGCCTGTCGGCCAACCTGACGCCGATGCTGGGCCAGGTGCCCGACGATCCGGGCGTCTGGTACGCTCTGGCCTATCACGGCAACGGCGTTGCCAGCGCCGGCTGGGCCGGCCGCGCCGTGGCCCATGCCATGACCGGCCGCCCGGTGCCGGGCGTCGGCATTCCGGCCCTGATGACGACGCCGCCGACACGCTTCCCGCTCGGCGCCCACCGGCGCTGGCTGCTGAAGGCCGCCTACATCAAGTTCATGGCGCAGGATCTTCTCTGAGAGCCTTGGGCCTGACGCCATGGCCGCCCCGCAGTCTCGGCATTTGGCGATGCCGCCGGCCTGCCCGTAGCCTTCCTGCGTGCTGACCTGCGGAGCGACGCCGTGAAGATCCTGACCCTGCAGAACAACGACCGCACCCCTTCGGGCCTGATCGGCGACGCGATCGCGGAGGCGGGTGGGGTCGAGGATGTGCGCTTCCCGGAGCATGGCGACGCCGTGCCGGCCGACGCCACCGGCCATGACGGGCTGCTGGTGCTGGGCGGCGTCCAGTTCGCGGGCGACGATGCCGCCCATCCCTATCTGCCGGCCGAGCTGGCCGCGATCCGCGCCTTCGCCGCTGCCGGCAAGCCGGTGCTGGGTATCTGCCTCGGCAGCCAGTTGCTGGCCCGCGCCCTGGGCGGGGCAGTGCGCCGCCACCACACGCCGGAGGTCGGCTTCACCGCGATCGACGCGACCGAGGCCGCCGGGGACGACCTGCTGCTGCGCGGCCTGGCACCGCTGCCGAAACTGATGCACTGGCACTACGACACCTTCGACCTGCCGCAGGGCGCGACGCTGCTGGCCACCAACGCGGTGTGCACCAACCAGGCCTTCACCGCCGGCCCGGGCCTGTACGGGTTGCAGTTCCACCTCGAGGTCTCGGCGGACATCGTCGAGGGTTGGGTCGACGCCTTCGCGGAATGGACTCGCGACCGGTTCCCGCAGTTCTTCGCCAGCTATCGCGACCAGCTGGCGACCGAGCTGCCCGGCGCGGCCCGCTTCGCCCGCCAGGCCGGGCTGCGCTGGATGGAAATGGTGCGGGCCCAGGCGGAGGGCCGGCGGGCGGCCTGAGGACGCGGAGGAGACCAGAAGTATTCGGTCCAGCCTTCTTGCGCTTTGGCTCTCCAGGCGCAGCCTCCTCATTGTCATTGCCGGGCTTGATCCACGGCTGTCAGGTTAGGCTTTTCGGATTGCAGATCTTGGCGAGGAGCTAAACTTTTACTGTCATTGCCGGGCTTGACCTGGCAATCCAGGGCCACCGAGAGCTGCTTTGGAAGCCCCTGGATCCTCGGGTCAAGCCCGAGGATGACAATAAAATAGAATAGCAATCTAAAATAAACACGCTTCGGTTGCGGTTTTTCTCAACCGGGGGGCTTGGTCAGCCGCGGCCCGGCAGCATCCGGCGCAGCACGCCGTCGCGCAGCGCGTAGTGATGGAGCAGGGCCGCGGCGGCGTGCAGCCCGGCCAGGACGATGATGGTCCAGGCGACGGTGTTGTGCAGGTTGCCGATCGTCTGCGCCAGGTCGTGGTCGGGGGCGAAGGCCGCCGGCACGTCGAACAGGCCGAAGAACAGGAACGGTTCGCCCTGCGCCCAGCGGAACAGGAAGCCGAGCGTCACCTGTGCCGCCAGCAGCGCGTAGAGAGCCAGATGGGCCGCGCTGGCCGCCCAGCGGAGCAGACCGGTGTTCGTCGGCGGCAGGCGTCGTCCCGCGCTGCCGCGCCAGAGCAGGCGTGTGACCAGCACGGCGGCCAGCAGGATGCCGAGGGAGATGTGGAGCGATTGGCCCGCTTTGCGGATATCGCGCGGGACGAAGCCCCAGCCCTCGGCCAGCAGGAAGAGCGTAACCACCAGCCCGGCGGTCAGCCAGTGCAGCAGGATGGTCGCCCGGTCGTACCGGCTCTGGTCGGTCGGGGCCGCGGTCATGGCGGCCGGCTGGATCGTCATCTCGGTGCTCGTGGGCTGTGTTGGCGGTGGCTCTTGGGCCTCGGCCTGTTCGCCTATACGGCTCGCCGGGATACGATCAATATGTAAGACAATTCGACGCAGCGCACGACATCACAGCCGCGCCATCAGCGTCGCGAAGCGGGTCAGGCCCTCCGGCCAGGGGCCGTGGCCGCTGGCGCTGTCGAGGCCGCCGGCGTCGCCGGCATCGACGAACTGGCTGCCCCAGGCGGCGGCCAGGTCGTCGGCCACGGCCGGGACGCAGCCCGGGTCGGTGGCGCTGGCGACCAGCAGGGACGGGAAGGGCAGCGGGTCGCGCGGCACATCCTCATAGCCGGGGACACCTGCCGCGGCCGGGTCCGGCGGCGCCACCAGCAGCGCCCCGGCGACGCGGCCGTTCAGCCGCGGCGCGGCGAAGGCGACGTCCAGCACGCCCAGCCCATGGGCGATCAGCACCACCGGCCGGTCGCCGGCCTCCGCCGCCGCGACCAGGGCCTCGACCCGGCCGTGCCGGTCCACGGGATCGTCGGCTGTGCCGACCCAGCGCGCGGTCCGCAGCCGGGACTGCCAGCGCGACTGCCAATGGCCTTCATCCGGGCCGGACAGGCCGGGGACCATGAGGATCTGAGCGTCGGAGGATTTCATGGCACGTTTGGCGTAGGTTGGGTTCGCGTTCGCGAACCCAACATTGCGATGATGGTGTTGGGTTCGCCAAGGCGAACCCAACCTACGATGTGCTACCGGTCAAGCGCCGGCCTTGTCCAGCGCCGCCGCCAGCGCCCGGAACGGCAGCTCGACGCAATCATGCCGGCTGCGCACGGCGCGGACCGGGGTGAAGATCTCCAGCTCCCGCCAGGGCGGGGCTGCGCCCTCGCGCAGCATCGGCCTGATCCCGGCGGCGGCCTGGCGCAGCGCCGCCGGGGCCTGGCCGATCGCCTTTTCCGCGATCAGCGCGGCCGAGGCCTCGCACAGCACGCAGCCGCGCACCAGATGGCCCAGCGTCGCCACCTTGCCGTCGGCCAGGGTCAGGTCGATGGTCACGCGGTCGCCGCACAGCGGGTTGTCGATCATCGCCGACCCGTCCGGCGCGGCCAGCCGGCCGGCGCCGGTCGCGGCCCGCGCTTTCTGCAGGATCGCCTGGTCGTAGAGCGCATCGATCATCGCGTCGGAGCCTTGGCTGCGGTCAGGGTCGACAGCGTCTCGGGCGTGTCGACGTCGAACAGCACGGCGGTGTCGCCGGCCTCGATCTCGACCATCTCGTCGGCATGCTCGCCGATCAGGTGGCGGGCGCCGACATCGCCGGCCACGGATGCCATGGCCGGGAAGAAGCGGCGGTCCCACAGCACCGGGTTGCCACGCTTGCCCTGGTGCGTCGGCACGACGATCGAGCGGCCCTCGGTCGGCGCATAGGCCGCGACCAGGCGCTCGATCAGCCGCGGGCTGATCCGCGGCATGTCGCCGAGGCAGACCAGCGCGGCGTCGGTCTCGTGCGGCAGCGCCGCCAGCCCGGCGGCGAGCGAGGTGCTGAGCCCCTCGGCATAGCGCGGATTGGCGGTGAAGGTGACCGGCCGGCCGGCCAGCGCCGCCTCGACCTGCTCGCGTTCATGCCCGGTGACGACCACCACCGGGCCGACGCCCTTGGTGCCCAGCGCGGCGTCGACCGCATGCGCCACCATCGGCTTGCCTTCGACCGGGGCCAGCAGCTTGTTCAGTTCGCCCATGCGGCGCGACTGGCCGGCCGCAAGCACCACCACGCCGACATTCGGCGCATGCGGCATGCCGTTGCCGTCGGCGGCGCGGTCGCGGGGCAGGGGGCGGCTCGGGATCTCGGCCAGCAGGCCGCCGACGCCCATGGCCATGACATCGAGGCGGGTGACCGTGAGCCCCGCCGCGATGCGCTGCAGCACCCAGTCGAAGCCGTTCAGCTTGGGTGAGCGGGCGCAGCCGGGCAGGCCCAGCACCGGCATGGCGCCGATGCGGCCCATCAGGATCAGGTTGCCGGGATCGACCGGCATGCCGAAATGCTCGACGATGCCGCCGCACGCCTCGATCGCCGCCGGCAGCACGTCGCGCCGGTCGGTGATGGCCGAGGCGCCGGCGATCAGCAGCAGGTCGAGGCCGAGATTCTGCACCATGCGGATCTCGCTGGTCAGCGCCGGCGCCTTGTGGTCGGACCGGCGCTCCCGCGCCAGCGTGCCGCCCAGCCGGGCCAGCCGCTCCACCGTCACCTGTGCCGTCTTGTCCAGCACGCTGGGCTTGGTCGTCGGCAGCTTGGTCTGGATCAGCCCGACCTTGAGCGACCGGTAGCGGGCCAGGCGCAGCGCCGGGCCGCGCTGGGGCAGGGCGGCCATCACCTCGACCAGCGACACCGCATCGCCAGGGGCGGCAAAGGGAATGATCTTGATCGTCGCCACCATCTGCTTCGGCGCGACCTCGGCCCATTCCGGCAGGGTGGCGATGGTGATCGATTCGTCCAGCCGGTTCAGCCGGTCGATCCGCTCGCGGTCGATCACGACCACGCCGGCCGCCTCGGCATAGAGGTTCACCCGGCCGGTGAAGGCGGCGCTGGCGCTCAGCCCCGGCCCCTGCACCGCCATGGCCACCCGCTCCGCCGCCTGGTCCTCATGGACGTCGTCGCGCTCCAGCCGCGCCGCCTGCACCTCCGCGACGCCGGCGGCCTGCAGCGCCGCGACATCGGCCGCGCTCAGCCGTCGGCCCTTGCGGAACATGGTGCCGGCCACGGCGACGGTGTGGGCCAGGATGGCGCCGGCGGCCTCGGCGACAGGCAGGGAGCCGAAGATCACGCGGGGGCCTTTCCGAGCGGTTCGGCGCCATGCAGCACCGCGGTCATCTGCGCCATCACCGAGATCGCGATCTCGGCCGGGGACACCGCGCCGAGGGCGAGGCCGGCCGGCCCGTGGATCCGGGCCAGCGCATTGGCCCCGTGGCCACGCGCGGTCAGCCGCTCGATCCGCCCGGCATGGGTCTTCCGGCTGCCGAGGGCGGCGATGTAGAAGGCCGGAGACTTCAGCGCCACGTCGAGCGCCGGGTCGTCCAGCTTGGGATCGTGGGTCAGGGTGACGACCGCGGTGCGGCTATCGGGTTTCAGCTCGGAGAGGCCGTCATCCGGCCATTCGGTGCTGACCTTGACGCCGGGGAAGCGCTCATCCGAGGCGAAGGCCCGGCGCGGGTCGATCACGGTGACGTCGTAGCCCGCCAGCGCCGCCATCGGCGCAAGCGCCTGGGCGATGTGGACGGCGCCGATGATGGCCAGCCGCAGCGGCGGCACGAAGGCCTGGATGAACAGCGTGCCGTCCGCGGTGGTGCGGCTGCGGTTGTGGCGCAGCGCCTCCCCGATGGCGCCCTGCAGCGCCGTGTCGACCGGCAGGTCGCCGGTCACCGCACCGTCGACCACCAGGGACTGGGCGCCGCTGGCCAGGTCGGTGACCAGCGTCGCGGTCCGGTGCTCGGCCCGGGCAGCCTGCAGCGCGTCGAGGATCTCGCGCTTCACGACAGCCGCTCGACGAAGACCTGGACCTTGCCGCCGCAGGCCAGCCCGACATCCCAGGCCTGCTCGTCGGTCACCCCGAAATCGAGCAGCCGCGGCTTGCCGTCCTGCATCACCTCCAGCGCCTCGCGCACCACGGCGCCCTCGATGCAGCCGCCCGACACCGAGCCCTGCATCCGGCCCTCGCCGTCGATCACCAGCTGGCTGCCGGCCGGACGGGGGGAAGAGCCCCAGGTCGAGACCACGGTGGCCAGCGCCACCGGGCGCCCTTCGGCGGCCCATGCCGAGGCCTGGGCCAGCACATCGTCATGATCGGTCATTGCATGCTCTCCTGCTGGGCGGCGAGGTGCCGCCATCGGGCCATGCGTCTGTCGCCCCGCGCAGAGTCCTCGGCCAGCACATCCACCAGCGCGGCCAGGCTGGCCAGGCTGTGGACCGGTCGGAACTCGTCGACATGCGGCATCAGGGCGCGCGCCCCCATAGATCTTGGCGCATACCCGTCCCAGCGCAACAGGGGGTTCAGCCAGATCAGCCGGCGGCTGCTGCGATGCAGCCGGTCGATCTCGTCCTCCAGCCGGTCGCCGGCGTCGCGGTCGAGCCCATCGGTGATCAGGATCACGACGGCGCCCTGGCCCAGCACGCGGCGGCCCCAGACGCGGTTGAACTCGGCCAGGCAGGCGCCGATGCGGGTGCCGCCGCCCCAGTCCTGGGCAGCCCGGCCGACGCGGTCGAGCGCATCGTCGACGTCACGGCGGCGCAGCTGCCGGGTGATGTTGGTCAGCCGGGTGCCGAAGACGAAGCTGTGCACCCGGTCGCGCTCGGTGGTCACGGCATGGAGGAAGTGCAGCAGCATGCGCGAATACTGGCTCATCGAGCCGGAGATGTCGCACAGCACCACCAGCGGCGGCGGCCGGGTGCGGCGAATGCGGCGGGCTAGGTCGATGGAATGGCCGCCGGCGCGCAGCGATTGGCGCAGGGTCTGGCGCATGTCGACCAGCGGCGCCGAATGATGCGGGGCGTAGCGCCGGGTCGGCACGTCGCGCACCGGCAGGCGGAAGCGCGCGATTGCGGCCCGGGCGCGGGCCAGATCCTCGGCGCTCATCTGCTCGAAATCCTTGTGCTGCAGCTTCTCGCGCTCGGAGAAGGTCAGGCTGGCGTCGACCTCCAGCTCCGGCGGCTCCTCGGCATCGTCCGGCGCCTCGCCGCGACCGGGCTGGTTGCGGTCGGCGAAGGCCTCGGCGACCCGGCGGTTGACCGCGCGCTCCTCTTCCTTGCCGGTGCGGATCTGCGGCAGCATCAGCGTCATGGCGCGCTTCAGCATGTCCGGATTGCGCCAGAACAGGTGGAAGGCCTGGTCGAAGATCTCGCGCTGGTCGCGCCGGTTCACCAGCGTGGCGTGCAGCGCCCAGTAGACGTCCTGCCGGGTGGCGACGCCGACCGTCTCCAGCGCCTCCAGCGCCGCCAAAGTGCGGCCGGGCCCGACCGGCAGCCCGGCGGCCCGCAAAGCGCGGCAGAACTGCATGACGTTGAGCGCGAGGCGGCCGCTCTCGGCCGGCGCGGCATCAGCCATGGCGGTCGCTCCACTCCTCGGCGAGCAGGGCGTAGACGACGTCGTCGCACCATTCGCCCTTGGCCCAGACCGAGCGCCGGAAATGCGCCTCGCGCCGGAAGCCCAGCCGCTCGAACAGGGCGACGGAGCGGGTGTTGCGCGGGTCGATCGACGCCTGCAGGCGGTGCCGTCCCTCGTCCGCGAACAGGCGCCGGATCAGCGCGTCCAGCGCCTCGGTCGCAAGGCCGCGGCTCTGGGCGCCGCCGGCGAAGGTGACGCCCAGCACCACGAGCCGCGGCTCGTCGGCCAGGACGAGGACGCCGATATAGCCCAGCAGCCGGTCGTCCGCCTGGTCGGCCACGGCGATCTGGAACCACTGGCCCGGCAGCCCGTAGGCAGCAGCCTCCATCCCGGCGACGAAGGCCTCGGCCTCGTCGCGGCTGCAGCCGTCCCAGCCCTGCCAGCGCGCGACCTCGGGGTCGTCGCGATAGGCGCGAAACGCCCCGGCATCCCGCGCCGCGAAGCGCCGCAGGACCAGGCGATCGGTCCGGATCGGGGCGAAGCCGCCGTCGCTCATACCGGCATGATCACCGCGGCGGCGGCCGCGGCGTTGATCTCCGCCCGCATCTCGGACAGCAGCCGCGCCGCCTCGGCGCCCTGGATGCGCTCGATGTCGTCCTGGTATTTCAGGATGGTGCCCAGCGTGTCGCGCACCACGTCGGGGTCCAGCTCCAGCACGTCCAGCTCGGTCAGCGCCTGGGCCCAGTCCAGCGTCTCGGCCACGCCGGGATGCTTGAACAGGTCCAGCCGGCGCAGCTTCTGCACGAAGGCGACGATCTGGGCGCTCAGCGCCTCCGGCGTTCCCGGCGCCTTGGCGTGCAGGATGGCGCGCTCGCGCTCCGCATTCGGGTAGTCGACCCAGTGGTAGAAGCAGCGGCGCTTCAGCGCGTCGTGGATCTCGCGGGTGCGGTTCGAGGTGACGATGACGATCGGCGGCTCCGCCGCCTTGATGGTGCCGAGCTCCGGGATCGTCACCTGGAAGTCGGACAGGACCTCCAGCAGGAAGGCTTCGAAGGGCTCGTCGGTGCGGTCCAGCTCGTCGATCAGCAGCACGGCCGGGCCGGCGACATCCGGCTCCAGGGCCTGCAGCAGCGGCCGGCGGATCAGGAAGCGCTCGGCGAAGATGTCGCTGGCCAGCTGGTCGCGGTCCTGCACGCCGCCGGCCTCGGCCAGGCGGATCTCCAGCATCTGGCGCTGGTAGTTCCACTCATAGACCGCCGAGGAACAGCGGCCGCTTCAGCCGCAGGGCCAGGAACAGCGCGGTCGCCAGTGGGCGGTCGGCGACATAGTCGCCGCGCGACAACAGAGCGAGGGTCTCCTCGACGGAGGCAGGCGGAGCGTTCATCGGACGAATCCCAATTTTCCGGCAGGATAGCCGTTCCGGCCGAAGATGCTATGATGGCAACGATGACCGAGAACATGGAAAGCCTTATCCTGGAGCACCTGCGCCACATCCGCGCGGGGCAGGATGCCATGCGCGAGGATATCCGCGAGATCAAGGTCCGGCTCAGCAATCTGGAAACCGAAATGGGCCAGCTGCATGTCGAGATGGCCCAGGTTCACGTCCGGATCGCCGAGCTCTCCGTCCGCGTCGACCGGCTGTCCAACCGGATCGAACGAGTCGAAACGCGCCTGGGCCTCATCGAAGTCTGAACAGAACGCGGTCCGATAGGAAGCGGCATGACTGAATCGAAAAGCCGGGTGGCCCTGGTCACCGGCGGCTCGCGTGGCATCGGCAAGGCCATCGCCCTGGCACTGGCCGAGGCGGGGACGGCGGTCGCCGTGAACTATCGCGAGCGCGACCAGGAGGCGGAGGCTGTCGTTGAAGCCATCCGCAACAGCGGCGGCCGCGCCGCCGCCTTTGGCGCCGACGTCTCGCTTCACGCCGACGTGCACGGCATGGTCTGCAAGGTGGAGGACCGCCTCGGCCCGATCGACATCCTGGTCAACAATGCCGGCATGGCGGCGGTGCGCAGCCTCGATGACATCACCGAGGAGGACTTCGACCGTTCCATCGCGGTCAATCTGAAATCCGCCTTTCTCTGCACCCAGGCGGTACTGCCGGGCATGCGGGCGCGGCGTTGGGGTCGAATCGTCAACATCTCGTCCATTGGGGGCCCGCATCGGCTCCGGCTCGGTCAGCATCGCCTATGCCGCCGCCAAGGCCGGCCTCGAAGGCCTGACACGCGGCTATGCCCTGCGGCTGGCGCCTGAGGGCGTGACGGTCAACGCCGTGGCGCCGGGCCTGGTCGACACCGAGATGGGCCAGCCGCTGATCGAGGCGGGCGTCGCCGCGCGCATCCCGGTCGGGCGCAGCGGCACGGCAGACGAGATCGCCCGGGCGGTCATGTTGCTCGTGGACAACGGCTACATCACCGGCCAGACGGTCGCGGTCAACGGCGGCTCGTTGTTCTCCTGAGGCGGGCTACGCCGCGTCCGGCACCCTCTCGCCGCGCAGGTCGGCAGCCGGGGTGAACAGTTCCTGCGGCTGCGCCACGCCGCGCAACCGGCGGGTTCCGGCGGAGACCAGGCGCACGGGGCTCAGCTCGGCAAAGCGGGACGAGGTCAGAATGCGCCGGCCGATCAGCTTGGTCATCTGCTCGATCCGTGCCGCCCGGTTCACCTCCGGTCCGACCACGGTGAAGTCGAGCCGGTCGGGCGCGCCGATATTGCCGAAGATCACCTCGCCGACATGCAGGGCGATGCCGGCATCGATCGCGTCCAGCCCCTCGGCCTGGCGGCGGACGTTCATGGCGTCGATGCCGGCGAAGGCATCCAGGGCGCCGATCAGGCCGCGGGCGCAGGCCTCGGCGGCATCCTCGCCGTCGCCGAGGCGGAAGATGGCGAGGATGCCGTCGCCCATGAACTTCAGCACCTCGCCGCCGGCGCCGTGCACCGCGCCGACGACGATGGTGAAATACTCGTTCATCAACTGCAGCAGCGCGTCGCGCGGCGTCGCCTCGGCCCGGGCGGTGAAGCCGCGCATGTCGCAGAACAGGATCACCGCCTCCAGCGACCGGGCCGCGCCGCGCACAACCTCGCCATCCAGGATTCGCCGGCTGGCCTCGCGCCCGACATAGGTGTCGAGCAGCTGCATCATCTTCTGTCGGTCGACCATGATCTCGCAGACGGCACCCAGCGCGGGCAGCAGCCTCTGGACGCAGGCGATCTGCTCGTCGGTGAATCCCTCGGGGTCGTCCGAGGCCAGGCCGAATCCGGTGGTCCAGCGATCGATGCCGAAGCGCATCGGCATCAGCACATAATCCGTGCAGCCTTCGGCGCGCAGCTCCCGCAGGATCGCGAAAGCGAGATCGGCCTGCGGTCCGACCAGGCGGCGGCGCACCATCAGCCCGGTGCGGTGCATCTCGCCCATCGGGCTGTCGTGATAGGTCGGCGTCTCAGACAGCGCCCGCTCGAACCGGATCTCGCGCACCTCGTTGAAGGTCGGCCGCCATTCATAGGCCGCGGCGCTGACCTGCGGCTGGAACTGCGGCAGGTGGAATGACAGGCGCCACAGCGGATAGCCGGCCTGGACCAGGCGCTCCGCCAGCGCCTGCAGCAGCGGGGCGGGCGAGGGCAGGATGCGGGCCGGCCCGAGCAGCCAGC